>DASTYT010000053.1 GCA_035764725.1 Candidatus Methylomirabilota bacterium
GGGCGCGCGAGCGCCCGCGCCACCAGCCACGCGAAGAAGAGCGCGCACGCCACCACCCCCGCTTCCCGCCACAGGGCGGGGCGCAGGGCGCGTGGGAGCAGCGCGCGGTTCGCCATCAGGGTGTGCGCGGAGAGGATGACCATGCCCACCGCGCCCACGTTGGCGCCGATCAGGATCAGGCGCAGGGGGTCGCCGAGCAGGAGCGCGAGGGCACCCGCGACAGTGAAGACCACGAGCACGCCGTGATAGAGGCGTGAGGCGCGCTCGCCCGCCCACGAGCGCGCGCGGTCGCTCCCCGCCCACAGCATCTCCGTGACGCTCCTGGAGAAGCCTTCCGCTACGCCGCGTTGGGTGGAGAAGAAGATCCAGAAGCCGGCGATGAGGGTAGGGAACCAGAGCCAGAGATCGCCGGCCTCCAGCAGCCCGCGCGCGAGGGCCACCGGCGCGGCGTTGCCCAGCGCGTTGGCGCCACGCGGGACGAACCACGCGGTGAGGAGGACGGGGAGGGCCATGGCGATGAGCGGGCCCACCACCCAGAGGACCCCCAGGTGGAGCCCCAGGAAGCGCCACCACTGGCGCCACTTGTCGAGGTTCTCCGGTGACCCTTCGACCCGCGCCCCCTCGCTCACGAGATGAAGGTGATGCCCGGCGACCTGGATCGGCACGCCGCTCGCGATGCTCGCCATGCCGAAGCCCTTGTCGCGCAGCCAGTGGGTGAGGCTGGCGTTGACGACGCCGCCCGCTCCCGAGTACGCGGCGAAGGCGGCGAGGAGCACCCAGTCGAGATCGCCGGGTGGCGGCGCCTCGCCCGCGAGCGGCGCGACGAACCCCCTCGCGACCGCCGTCCACGCCGGCCCCGGCACGAGGAGCCAGGCGAGAAGCGCCAGGTAGAGGAGCGTGGCCATGAGGAAGAAACGGTCCGCGCGCCACAGCACGTCCTGACCTCGACGCCCCAGCACGGTCGCGCCGATGGCCGCCGCGAACACGAGATAACCCAGCATCAGCACCACCGCGCGATCTTCGTCGCGCGGTGGACGACCGAGGAAGATTGCCGCCGCGCTCACGCCGCCCGCGAGCGCCCAGCCCGGCCAGGCGAGCTGGGCGAGATGGAGACCCGAGTACGCCCAGGCCCAGAAGCCCGGGCCGGGACGCGTGCGGAGGAAGCCGCTCCAGATGGGCTCGCCGGTGGCCAGCGTGTAGCGCGCCATCTCTGCATTGAGCGCCGCCTGGAGGAGCACCGACGCGGTGCACACCCAGAGGAGCGCCGGGCCGTGGCGCGTGACGACGACCGGGGCGAGCAGCCAGTCGCCCGACCCCAGCGAGAGCCCGAGGAGGAGCGCTCCCGGGCCGATGACCCGCAGGGCATTGCGGAGCGTGTACGCGGGCGGATGCGGCAACTCGGCGGCGCGCCACGCGGGCAGGAGCGTCATGCGCGGACGCGACGCCGCCACGCGAGCAGGAGCCACGCGGCCGGCGCCGAGAGCCAGAGCCAGCCGGCGGGTGCGCCGGCGGCGAGGTCGAGGAGCAGCAGCGCGCTCCCGCCGAGCGCGGTGAGCCACAGGAGCACGCCGGTCACGGCGTCCACGGTGGGCGCGACGCCGCCCGCGAGGAGGGCGACGGCGAGGCCCGCGCTCGCGGCGTCGAGCACCACGTCGCCCGCGCTCGCGCCGCGGCCGACCGCGAACGCCTGGCGGGCCTCGTCGAGGAACGCGGTGAGCGCGGCGAGCAACACCGCCGCGGACCAGCGGCGCAGCGTCCACAACCAGAGCCCGCCGAGCATCGCGTAGCCGGTCACGTGGCCGGCCTTCCGCACGAGCAGGTGCGCGAGGTCGAGCCATTCCGGCCTCGCCCATGGGAGGAGGCGGTGCAGCAGCGGGAGCACGTACGCGCGGGTCGATTCCGCGCTCCAGTCGGTGCCGCCGAGCCAGAAGATGAGGACGGTCCACGCGAGCGGGACGATGACGCGGCGAGCGATCACGCGTACAGCGTGACACGACGGCGGCAAAGTTGACAACCGCGAACCGCTAAACATAGGATGAGCCATGCCGCTCCGGGAGCTGCTCGACGAGCTCTTGACCTCGCTCGAGACGGGGCCGCTCATCACGGCGGTGCGGCACATCGAGGCGCGTCCTGCCGTCTACGCCCCGTTTCCCTCCGCCCTCGACCCGCGGCTCATCGAAGCCCTGCGCGCGCGGGGCATCACCCAGCTCTACTCGCATCAGGCCAAGGCGTTCGAGATCGTGGCCAAGGGCGAGCATCTCGTGACCGTGACGCCCACCGCATCCGGCAAGACGCTCTGCTTCAACCTGCCCGTGCTGCAGAGCCTGGTGCAGCAGCCAGAGGGCCGCGTCCTCTACCTCTACCCCACCAAGGCGCTCGCGCAGGATCAGCTCGCCGAGCTCACCGAGCTGGCGAAGGCGCTGCCCGATCTGCGCATGTTCACCTACGACGGCGACACCCCGCAGGACGCGCGGCGCGCGGTGCGCGCGCGCGCCAACCTCGTGCTCACCAACCCCGACATGCTGCACTCGGGGATCCTGCCGCACCACACCAAGTGGGTGAACCTGTTCCAGAACCTCCGCTACGTGGTGGTGGACGAGCTTCACGCCTATCGTGGCGTCTTCGGCAGCCATCTCGCCAACGTGCTGCGGCGGCTCAAGCGCATCTGCCGCCACTACGGCTCGTCGCCGCAGTTCATCATGGCGTCCGCCACCATCGCCAATCCGCGCGAGCTTGCGGAGCGGCTGACCGGCGAGACGGTGACCGAGCTCGCGGAGAGCGGGGCGCCCACCGGCGATAAGATGTTCCTCTGCTACAACCCGCCGGTGGTGAATCCCGAGCTGGGCATCCGCGCGCCGTACCTCGGCGAGGCGGCCAGGCTCGCCGGGCGCTTTCTCCGAGCGAAGATCGCCACCATCGTCTTCGCGCAGAGCCGGCTCAGCACCGAAGTCCTGCTCTCCACCATCAAGCGGATGGTCGAGGACAAGACGGGCGATGCCGGTATCGTGCGCGGCTATCGCGGCGGCTATCTCCCGCTGCGGCGCCGCGAGGTCGAGCAGGGCCTCCGCTCGGGCGAGGTCCGGGGCGTCGTCGCGACGAGCGCGCTCGAGCTCGGCATCGACATCGGCCATCTCGACGTGGCGGTACTCGCCGGCTTCCCCGGCACCATCGCGTCGCTGTGGCAGCAGTCGGGGCGCGCGGGCCGCCGGAGCGGCCTTTCGGCGGCCATCCTCGTCGCCACCAGCGCGCCGATGGACCAGTACCTCGCCGCGCACCCCGACTATCTCTTCGGCGCCTCGCCGGAGCACGCGCGGATCAACCCGGAGAACCCCTTCATCCTCGTGAACCACCTGAAGTGCGGCGCCTTCGAGCTGCCGTTCGCGGAGAACGAGGCCTTCGGCGCCTCGGTGCGCGAGCACCTCGCCGCGCTCGAGGAGGAGGGCCTGCTCCATCGGGCCGGCGGCGTCTACCACTGGACGTCCGAGACGTATCCCGCCGATCACATCTCGCTGCGGACGGTGACCTCCGACAACTTCCTGGTCATCGACACCACCGCCCGCGACGACAAGCAGACCAAGCGCCGGCAGATCATCGCCGAGGTGGACTGGAAGAGCGCCTTCGCCATGATCTATCCCAAGGCGATCTACATGGTGGAAGGCGAGCCGTTCGAAGTGCAGGAGCTGCACTATCGGGAAGACGAGGAGAAGGTCGCGTACGTCAAGCGCGTGCAGGTCGACTACTTCACCGACGCCATCAGCGCCAAGGGCGTGTGGGTGCTCCAGCGCTTCACTCGCCGCGACGCGCCGGGCTGGGGCTCGGAGCAGGGCGAGGTGTTGGTCGCCGAGAAGGTGGTGGGCTTCAAGAAGATCAAGCTCGGCACCCTGGAGAACGTGGGCTCGGGCGAAGTGGAGCTGCCCCAGCAGGAGATGCAGACCACGAGTGCCTGGCTCACCTTCGCCCCCGACCTCCTCGCCGCGATCTCGTCGAGCCGCGAGGAGCTCGTGGACGGGCTCCGCGCCCTCACGTATCTCCTGCACCACCTGGCTCCGATCTTCCTCCTCTGCGACGTGCGAGACGTCGGCGCGTGGCTTGGCGACGGCTCGCCCGCCGAGGAGGGCGTGGTGGTGACGCGGGAGATCCAGCGGGCGCAGCTCCTGGGCGCAAAGCAGTTCACGCCCACGCTCTACCTCTACGACAGCCAGCCCGGCGGCATCGGACTCGCCGAGCGCATCTTCGAGATCCTCCCAGAGCTCCTCGCCCAGGCCCGCGCCACCCTCGAGGCCTGCCCGTGCCGCTCGGGGTGCCCGTCCTGCGTGGGCCCGGTGAACGAGGTGGGCCGCCGCGCCAAGCCCATCGCCCTGGCCATCCTGCGGCGGCTCGCGCCCGCCCGCTGACGCCGCCGCGCCGGACCCGCCTGTGGCCATTCCCGCCGAGCTTCGCCAGGTCATTCGCCGCATCGAGGAGCGCACGCGGGCGGCCGCGCCCGCGCCGCCGCGGCGCGCCGGCACGCTCGAGGAACTAGTGGGCGGGGCCGTCGAGGAGACCGAGCGCGGCCCCCTCTGGGTGGCGCGACGCCGATACTCCGTCGGCCATGCCCATGGCCGGCACCGGCTGACGCCGGCGGCGGGACTCGATCCCGCCGCCCTCGCCATGCTAGGCCGCGCGGAGACGTCGCCCGACGGGCGGCGTCTCGCCTACCTCGATACCGAAACGACGGGCTTGGCCGGCGGGACCGGCACGTACGCGTTCCTGGTGGGCGTGGGCTTCGTCGACGGGGACGAGTTCGAGGTGTGCCAGCTCTTCATGCGCGACCTCGACGAGGAGCCGGCGCTGCTCGCCGCGCTCGAGGCCCTGCTCGCCCGCTTCGACGGGCTCGTGACGTACAACGGCACCGGCTTCGACCTGCCCCTGCTCGAGACGCGGTTCGTGCTCGGGCGCCGGCGCTGGCCGGCCGATCGCTTTCATCTCGACTTGCTCACCTCCGCGCGCCGGCTGTGGCGGGACCGCCTCGTGGACTGCCGGCTGGGCACGGTGGAGCAGCACGCGCTCGGCTTCGAGCGACGCGACGATCTCCCCGGCGCCATGATTCCCGCGGTCTACTTCGACTATCTGCGCCGCAAGCGGCCCGGGGAGCTGCCGCGCGTGTTCGAGCACAACCGGCACGACATCCTGTCGCTCGCCGCGCTCACCGGATGGGTGGCGGACGCGGCGACGCGGGCGCCCTCCGGCGACATCGCGCCCGACGAGCTGGCCGGTCTCGGGCTCCTCTGGGAGGCGCGCGACGCCGACCGCGGCGAGGCCTGCCTGCGCGAGGCCCTCGCCCGTGGGATTGCCGGGGCCGGCCGGGCACGGCTCCTGGCACGCCTGGCCTGGCGCGAGAAGCGCCGCGCCCGCTGGAGCGAGGCGCGGGCCCTGTGGGACGAGCTGGCGCGCGGCCAGCGGAGCTTCGATCCTCGGCCGTGGGAGGAGATGGCGAAGATCGACGAGCACCGGCTGCGCGACTGGAGCGGCGCGCAGGCCGTTGTCCTGGAGGCGCTGGCGCGGGCCGAGGCCGCGCGCGCCTCCGAGGCTCTGCGCGCCGGGCTCGATCACCGGCTCCGGCGTCTCGAACGCCGGCTGGCCCGGCTCGCGCCCACCCCGCTGCTCTAGCGCTCGTCCGCCTCACTCGCCCCCGCCGCGTCGGCTGCGAAGGCCACCACGTGGAGGAGCCGCGCTTCCGCTCGGACGCGGGCGCCCGCCGCGAAGGTGGCCGTCGAGGGCTGGGACGAGTGCACCCGGCGTCCCGAGGGTAGGCGAATGCAGTAGAGGCATTCCGAGCCGCGGAAAAAGC
>DASTYT010000054.1 GCA_035764725.1 Candidatus Methylomirabilota bacterium
CGCTTCGGCTAGAAAGAGGCCGTCGCTGGCCGATGTCTTGCTTGGTACTTCGCGGTCGATACGTTCGAACTTTTGTACCAACCGCTCTCGAGCAGTCCGGTCGTACCTCGATGTTGCACCATTGTCGAGGAATGTCGCGCGGAGCTGCGCGTAGCGGAGGCGTCGCGCGCTCGAGATGGTCGGAAAAACGGGCACCTCTTGAGTCACGTACCGCAGGACTTTCTGCAAGGGCCGAACACGGCGGACCGGAAGAACGAGCAAGAGGTCTATTAGAACCTCGGCAACTCGACGAGCAGCCTCGCTTGTGTTCAAGGGGCGGCGTCTGAGCTCAGCCCCGGGCCACGGTGAAGGCCACGTACAGGGCCTGGGCGCCGCGCTGAAGCAGCACGGTGACGCGGTCGCCCTCCTTCACGTCGCGGGTGATGCGCTCGAACTCCTGGAGCGAGCGCACCCGCTGCCGGTTCACCTCGCGGATGACGTCCCCGCGTAGAAGCCCCGCCTCCGCGGCGGCGCTATCATCGTCCACGCGCGCCACCACGACGCCCTCGGTGTTGCGCAGGTTGAGCTGGCGCGCGATGTCGGGAGTGATCGGCCGCACGTCGAGCCCGAGCAGGCTCTTCCCGCGATTGTTGCCGGGCTTGGCCGCCACGTTCTCGTCGGGGGTCTCGCCGATGCGGATCTCCACCGACTTGGTCGCCTTGTCGCGCCAAAGCGTCATCGCCATCGCTTTGCCGGGCGCCGCGCTCGCGACGGCGCGCTGGAGGTCCTGCGGACCGTCTAGCTTCTTGCCGTCGAACTCGGTGATGATGTCGCCGGCCTGCACGCCCGCCTTCTCGGCCGGGCTCTCCGCAATCACGTCCGAGATCAGCACGCCCTTGGCTTCCTTGAGGCCGAAGCTCTTGGCCAACTCCGGGGTCAGAGGCTGGATGGACACGCCCAGCCACCCGCGCGTGATCTTCCCCTTGGCCACCAGCTCGGTGTAGATCCGCTTGGCCATGTTGACGGGGATCGCGAAGCCGATCCCGACATTGCCGCCCGAGCGCGAGAGGATCGCGCTGTTGATCCCGACGACCTCGCCGCTCATGTTCACGAGCGGGCCGCCCGAGTTGCCGGGGTTGATGGCGGCGTCCGTCTGGAGGAAGTCGTCGAAGGGGCCGCCGGTGAGGGAGCGGCTCTTGGCGCTGATGATGCCGGCGGTCACCGTCTGCTGAAGCCCGAACGGCGAGCCGATGGCGAGCACCCAGTCGCCCACCCGCATCCGGTCGGAGTCGCCGAGGGCCGCCGCGCGGTAGGGGCCGCCGCCCTGCAGGCGGAGCACGGCGAGGTCGGTGCGCCGGTCCACGCCGACCACCTTGGCCTTGTGCTTCTTGCCGTCCGACGTCACCACCTCGATGTCAGTGGCGCGCTCCACCACGTGGGCGTTGGTCAGGGTGATCCCGGAGGGATCGACGATGACGCCCGAGCCCAGGCTCCGCTGCTGCTGCTCCCGCTCCGGCACGTCGCCGAAGAATCGGCGGAAGATCTCGTCACCGAAGAACTCCTCGACGGGCGTGCGCCCACTGCCGCGCGTGAACGTGTTGATGTTGACCACCGCCGGCCCCACTGCCTCCACCACCTGGGCGAAGCTTCCCGAGGCCAGGGGGAGCGCGGCGGGGACCACGCGCGCCCCCTCGCTGCCGACGAAGGCCGACGTGCTGGCCGCCGGCGTCTTGTCGCTCTGGGCCTGGCTCACTGCCCAGCCGCCGGCCGCGCCGACAGCCAGCGCGAGCAGGAGCATCACGAGCACGGTGCGGCGGCGTATCGAGATCATCGAGAACCCTCCACGGCTCCGGCCAGCAGCTCACGCAGCCGGTCGCCCTCGATGGTTTCACGCTGCTTCAGCTCCGCGGCGGCGGCGACGAGCACGCTCTTCTTCGCGGTCATGAGACCCCGCACGCGGTCGTAGATCCGGTCCACGATGGCGCGCGTCTCCTCGTCAATGGTGCGCGCGGTGTCCTCGCCAAACTCTCGCTCGACCGGCACGCCCGCGCCCTTGAGGAACAGGGACTGCTGGCCGCCGCCGAAGGTGAGCGGGCCGAGCTTCTCGGACATGCCGTACTGCATGACCATGAGGCGGGCCATCTCCGTCGACCGGTCGAGGTCGTTGTGGGCGCCGGTGGACACTTCGCCGTAGACGACTTCCTCGGCAGCGCGCCCGCCCAGGAGCACGGCGATGCGATCCTCCAGCTCGCTGCGGGTGAGGAGATAGCGGTCTTCCAGCGGCAGCTGATACGTCGCGCCGAGCGCACCGACTCCACGGGGAATGATCGTGACCTTGTGGACGGGATCGGCGTGGGGCAGCGAGCTCGCGACCAAAGCGTGGCCGATCTCGTGATGGGCCACGATGTCGCGCTCCTTCTCGGAGAGGACGCGGCTGCGGCGCTCGAGCCCGCCGATCACCCGGTCCACCGCCTCCTCGAGATCCGCCATCTCGACCTGACTCTTGCCCTTGCGCGCGGCGAGCAGCGCCGCCTCGTTGATGAGGTTGGCGAGGTCGGCGCCCGCCATGCCGGGGGTGCGCGCGGCGAGCACGCGGAGGTCTACCTCGGGGGCGAGCTGCACGTTCCGCGCGTGCACGCGCAGGATGGCCTCGCGGCCCTTGACGTCGGGACGGTCCACCACGACTTGCCGATCGAAGCGGCCGGCTCTCAGCAGCGCCGCGTCCAGTACCTCCGGGCGGTTGGTGGCGGCCATGATGATCACGCCCTTGGAGGAGTCGAAGCCGTCCATCTC
Organism: Candidatus Methylomirabilota bacterium; assembly: GCA_035764725.1. Classification (NCBI taxonomy): domain Bacteria; phylum Methylomirabilota (SeqCode); species Candidatus Methylomirabilota bacterium. Next base: position 2,773 of record DASTYT010000054.1, read on the forward strand.
GGCGAGGATCTGATTGAGGGTCTGCTCGCGCTCGTCGTGCCCGCCCAGCAGCCCCGCATTGCCCGCGCGCGACTTCCCGATGGCGTCCAGCTCGTCGATGAAGATGATGCAGGGGGCCTTTTCCTTGGCCTGCTCGAAGAGATCGCGCACCCGCGCGGCGCCCACGCCCACGAACATCTCCACGAATTCCGAGCCCGAGAGGAAGAAGAACGGCACGTCGGCCTCGCCGGCGACGGCCCGGGCGAGCAGGGTCTTGCCGGTGCCCGGCGGGCCCACCAGGAGCACGCCTTTGGGAATGCGGCCGCCCAGGCGCTGATACTTCTTCGGGTTCTTCAAGAAGTCCACCACCTCGATCAGCTCCGCCTTGGCCTCCTCCACGCCTGCCACGTCGGCAAAGGTGGTCTTGAGCTCGCGGCGGTCGTAGATCTTGGCCTTCGACCGTCCGAAGGACAGGGCCTGAGTGGGCCCGCCGCCGATGCGCCGCATGAGGAAGATCCAGATGCCCGCCATCACGGCCAGCGGCAGCACCCAGCCGAACAGGAGGTCGCGCCAGAAGGTGTTCTCGATGCGGCCCGCGAACTCGACCTTGTGCGCCTCGAGCTCCTTCACCAGACTCGAGTCGTCCACCCCGGGAATGCGGGTGGTCCGGAACACGGTGGGACCCGGCTCGGCGCCGAAGAACGAGCGCACCCGGTCGCCGGGCCTCGGGGCGGGGGCGGGGAGGGCGCCCGGCTTGAGCGTGCCCTGGATCTCCTTGTCGGTGACCGCGACCTTGTCGACCTTGTCCTCGCGCAGCAGCGCGAGGAAGCGGCTCATCGGGATCTCGACGGTGGGCGGCGCGACGAGCCAGCTCTGCACCACGGACAGGACGACGGCGGCGATGAGGACGTAGATGAGCGAGAACTGCGTCTTCTGGCGAATGGGGCGCTTCATGAGTCCCAGCCTAGCAGGTGACCCCCGGCGGCGGATCGTAGTTCGGCACTTGGTAGGTGGCCATGAAGAAGTCGTCCCAGATCTCGAGCGGGATGACCCCGAGGTCCTTCTGCCCGTCGAACGCCAGCGACCGGACCTTGGTCGTCAGCTCGGCGGCGCTGATACGCTTCTCCATGTAGTCGAGCGCGCTCTTCTTGTCCACGAACACCGCGATGCTCTCGTTGACCGGCTGGGAGCCGGGAGCCAGCGAGCCCGGCTTGAGCCAGCTGGTCACCACCGAGAAGCCCTCGACGTTGGCGTCGGCGACCACGTCGTGGACCGTTGCCATGCGCCGCATCAGGTCCATCCCGAAGCGCGAGAACATGGCCGACATCCGGCGCGCCTGGGGAATGGCGGCGAACTGGGGATCGTCCTTCTGATCCACGATGATCCAGGTCGAGAAGTAGCGGTCGTCGCCTTCCGCGAACTTCGGCCGCTGGAAGCCGATGCTCTGCTTCTGCACGTCGAGCCACGGGAGGCATCCGTAGACGTACTCGGAGTACTTGAGCAGCTGCTGCTGATGGCTGGAGCCGAGCGCCCGCGCCTTGGGAGTGGCATAGCGCTCGAGCGGGATCAGCTTGTCCTCGACGGGGCCGGCGGGCGCGGGCGCGACCCCGGCGCCCAGCGCGACGACGAGCAGCCCGGTTGCTGCCCAGCGGGGCGCCACCACGGCCGCTAGTTCTGGAAGATCTGGTCGGGACTGACCGTGATGGCCTTGCCCCACCAGTTCTCGGCTCGAGCGGCTTCGATGTCGCTGCGCGCCACGCGCGGCGCGGTTCCCTCGCGGTTCTTCAGCGAGAACGTGGCGTGCTGCCCGGAGGCGAAGTGGCTGCTGTGCGACCGCCACTCCGCCCACTCCTCTGAGGTCGCGCAGCCGCTGGCGATCACCGCGATCGAAAGCACCAGGGCTGAGCCGACGAGACGACCGTGCATGATCACAACCTCCTGTGGGGACGAACGTCAGCGATCGACCGCTATGATACCGAGTGCGGGTCCGAGCCGCAACTGTCCTCGCGCTCACTTCGGCACGCTTTTCTCCTTGCAGGACCCACGCTTCTGAGGCAAAGTCCATGACGACGCCCCACCGGGCGGACACGACGTGACGGACCCCCTGACCATTCACGAAGAACCCGCCGGCCTACGCCGGCCCATTCTCATCCTGGCCTTCGCCGGCTGGAACGACGCCGCCGAGTCCGCCACCGGCGCGGCGCGCTATCTCGCTCAGGTGTGGCCGTCGCGTCCCTTCGCGAGCATCGATCCCGAGGACTTCTACCACTTCGGCCTCTCGCGTCCTCACGTCCGCTTCAAGGCGGGCTCGAAGACCGAACGCGAGGTGATCTGGCCGGTCACGGAGTTCTCCCTCTCCCAGCCGGACGCGCTCGACCGCGACATCATCGTGGGCGTCGCGGTGGAGCCGCACCTCAAGTGGCGGACCTATTGCGGCGTCGTGCTGGAGCTCGCGCGCCGCGCCGGCTCGTCGCTGATCCTCACGTTGGGCGCGCTGCTCGCGGAGGTCCCGCACACGCGGCCGGTGCGCCTCACCGGCGGCTCGCACGATCCCGAGCTGGCGGCGCGGCTCGGCATCCGCCCCACCCGCTACGAGGGGCCCACCGGCATCGTGGGCGTGCTCAACACTCTGGCCCGCGAGCAGGATTTCCCGACGGCCAGCCTCTGGGCGAATGTCCCGCACTACATCTCCGGCATCGAGAACCCGAAGGCCTCCTTGGCGCTGGTGCGGCGGGTGCTGGCCCTGCTGAACGCCGAGGCGGATCTGAACGACCTCGAGGAGTCCGCCAAGCAGTTCGACCAGAACCTCGAGGAGATCGTGTCGCAGAACGCGAAGATCGCCGATTACATCAAGAAGCTCGAGCGCAAGAAGCCAGAGGAGGGCGAGGAAGACCCGCCCGCCGCGAAGGAGACGCGCGACGAGCTGCCCCCGTCGAGCGACCTCGTGGCCGAGATCGAGCAGTTCCTGCGACAGCAGCGTCCCGAATCCTCGCCCTGATCGCGCGCGCCGCCGGGATGCGCTCGCGTCGGGCCCTTCGCGCCGTCGCCGTCCTGCCGCTCCTGCTTGCCCTGCTCCTCGCTCCGCCTTTCGCGCGCGCCGTGCCGCCCGGGCGCGCGCCCGCGCTGACCGTGCTCGTGACGCCCACCGCGCCGCGGCAGGGCGACATGGTCTTCGTCCTCGTGACCGGCGCGCAGAACGCCCGCCAGGTCGAGGGAAGCCTCGACGGCCGGCCCCTCACGTTCTTTACCTACGGCGAGAGCTGGGCCGCGGTCGTCGGAGTGGACCTCGAGGCGGCGCCGCGCAAGGGCACGTGGCGCGTGGGCGTGATCGACGCGGCGGGCGCCGCGCGGCAGAAGGCCGGCACGGTGACGATTCGCCGGCGCACCTTCCCCGAGCAGCGTCTGAGCCTGCCGGACTACATGGTCGACCTCGATCCCGAGAGCGAGCGGCGCGCCAACGCCGAGGCGGCGCAGCTTCGCACGCTCTACGACACCGCCACGCCCGAGCGCTTCTGGCAGGGACGCTTCACGCTCCCGGTGGCCGCCGAGGGGCCCGGGTCGGGCTTCGGCTCGCGGCGTGTGATCAACGGCAAGCCGCGCAGCCCGCACGGCGGCACCGACTGGTCGGCGGACCGCGGCACGCCGGTGGTGGCGGCGAACCGGGGACGTGTGGCGCTGGTGGGCGACTTCTTCTTCGGCGGCCGCCTCGTGGTGCTCGATCACGGCCTGGGCCTCTACACGCTCTACATGCACCTGGACCGGGTGGACGTGGCCGAGGGCGCGATCGTGACCCGGGGCGAGACGCTGGGCGGAGTGGGATCGACGGGCCGCGCCACCGGGCCGCATCTTCACTTCCAGGTGCAGGCGGGCCGCGCCCGCATCGACCCCGCGACACTCTTCGCGCTGCCCGTAAGGGACTAGAGGCGCAGGCTGCCGCTCAGCACCGTCACCGCGGACCCGCCCACGCGGACGCGCGGCGCCGGCCCGTCGCCTCGCTCGATCTCGATCGCGAGCCGTCCCGGCCGCCCGACGGTGTCGCCCTGCTCGGCGGTGAACGCCGCTCCGCCGTCGCGAAGCCTCACGACTCCGGCCTCCGCCAGCCACAGGGCGAGCGGTGAATGCACGGAGCCGGTCACGATGTCCTCGGGGATCCCGAACGTGGGAGCGAAGAAGCGGCAGTGCGACGCGGACGCGGGCTCCACCGTCTCGCGCGAGACCACGCACGTGCCGCGAAGGCCGTGCGCTGACGCGAAGGCGCCGAGGGCCGCCATGTCGGGACGCAGCGCGCGGAGCGCGTCGAGGCCGACGATGGGGAGCAGCACATCGGCGTCGGCAGTGAGCGCCGGCCGCGCCCAGTCGCCCCGCGCCTCCGGGGCGACCCCGAGGGCGGCCAGGAGCGGAGGCAGCGGCGCGGGCAAGGCGCGCGGCGGCTCGACCTTCGGGGCCAGCCACATCACGGTCGTGTCTCCTCGGCGCTCGACCGTGACGGGCAGGAGCCCGACCGCGGTGTCGAAGAGGGCCTCGCCCGGCCCGAGGCGGCCGGCCTCGAGCAGCGCGTGCACGCCGCCCAGCGTCGTGTGGCCCGAGTACGGGATCTCACGGGTGGGTGAGCGATAGATCAGGCGGTACACGGCGCCGGCCTTGGTCGCGCGCGCGACGAAGCACGTGCCGGCCAGTCGCATCTCCGCCGCGATGCGGCCCATCGCGGCCTCGTCGAGACCGTCCGCATCCAGCACCGCGCCCGCGGGATTCCCCGCGAAGGCGCGCGTGGTGAAGATGTCGGCCTGGACGAACGGGACGGCGCGGCCCACCCCGCTAGCGGCGCGCCGCCGCCGCCCGCACGAGGGCGAGCGTCTCCTCCGCGGTGTCCTTCGCGGTGATGGCGCGGAACACCACCTCGTCGACTGCGCCCTGCCAGGCCGCCACCGCCGCCCTCACATCATCCTCGTTCTTTCCTGCGATCGCGGTATTGATGGGCTTCGTGTTCATGCGCTGGAAGTGCGCGGCGTAGGCGGGGATGGCCGCGTAGCGATCGCTCTCGTCCTGGAGGCGGCTCATCGCGGCATCGCCCATCGCGAGGCGGACGTAGGCGTAGGTGCGCGGGGCGGGACGCTTCGCCGCGGCGGCGCCCGCCCGCACCCACTCCGCCGCCTTCTTCGCGTAGGCGGGCGTGAGCCAGTTGAAGAGGACGCCGTCCGCCACCTCGCCCGCCAGGTGGCACATCTTCGGCCCGAGCGCGGCCACGACGATGCGCGTCTTCACCCCCGCGCGCAGCGCGGCCACGCCGTTCCGCACGCGCTCGAGCGATTTGGGATTGGGGCTGCCCACGCCGAGCAGCAGCCGGTCGAGCGGCAGCGCCTGGGCTTTGACGCCTTCGAGAATGGCCTCCGGCCCGCGCGTATGGAGCGGGATCACGCCCACGCCGAGCGCGACCCGCCGGGTCTCGCGCGCGGCGTGGGCCAGCGAGGCGAGCCCGTCGACGGGCCCGGGGTGGTTGACCCAGAACGAGTCGTAGCCGAGCGATTCGGCTTCCCGCGCGGAGCCGCGGATGACGTCGGGGGCGATGCCGGCGAAGAGCGCGAAGCCGAATCCCATTGCCATTTCCTCCTCGGGTGATGCACGGTAGCGGTCAATGCCCGATCCCGGCCGCAATCGTATCCTGATTTGGATGTGCGTGCTCATTGCCGTGAATCAGCTGGGATTCGGGAGCATCGTCCCGGTGATCGCGCTCTACGCACGCTCGTTCGGCGTGCTCCAGTCGGCCATCGGGCTGGCGGTGGGGATCTACGGCCTCGCGCGCTTCCTCGTCGCGCTGCCCGCGGGGCAGCTGGCCGATCGCGTCGGCCGGCGCTCGGTGCTCGCGCTGGGCGGCCTCGTGAGCGCCGCCGGCAATCTCCTGTGCGGCTACGCGCCGGACTTCTCCACGTTCGTGGTCGCGCGCTTCGTCTCCGGCGCCGGGGCCGCGCTCGTGGTGACCACCGGCACCATCGTGCTCGCCGACATCACGACGCCCGTCGAGCGGGGCCGCGTGATGTCGGTGTACCAGGGCACCTTCCTCTTCGCGGTCGGCGTGGGCCCGCTGCCCGGCGGCCTGCTCGCCGAGCGCTACGGCCTCGCCGCGCCGTTCCTCTTCTACGCGGCGGCGGGCACGCTCGCCGCGGTCCTCGCCTTCTTCTACGTGCCGGAGACGCGCGATCTGCCCGGCGCGCGGGCCACCGCGGCGGCGGCGGGGGCCGCGCCCGCTTCCTTCGCCGCTCAGCTGCGCCTCCTCGTGGGGAGGGTGGGCTTCGCCCTCGTCGGCCTCACCGCCTTCATGGGCGCGGTGGCGCGCACCGGGGGCCTCTTCAGCGTGATCCCCGTCCTCGCCCGCGAGCGGCTCGCGCTGACCGCCGACCGCATCGGCTTCGGCCTCGCGGTGGCGAGCATCGTGGGGCTGGCCTTCGCGTATCCGGCCGGTGTCCTCGCGGACCGCTACGGCCGGAAGACGGTGATCGTGCCCGCCACCGTGATGTCGGGCGTCTCCCTGATCGTGTTCCTGGTCGCGCCGTCCTACGCGTGGTTCCTCGCGGGCTGCGTGGCGTGGAGCGTGGCCGCGGGGATCGGCGGCGCCGCCCCCGCCGCGTATGCCGCCGATGTGGCGCCGCCGGGCATGAATGCCGCGGCCATGAGCGCCTACCGCATGATCGGCGACCTCGGGTACGTGGTGGGCCCGGTGGCCCTGGGCATCGCCACCGATCTCGCGGGCGCGGACGCCACGCTCACGACCACCGCCGCGCTGGTGGTGCTGGTGGCCGTCCTCTTCGCGCGCTTCGCGCCCGAGACCTACCGGCGCCTCTAGCCCCCTCTCTTTGTGATTGCTCGCCTCGCCTACGGCTGCGGCTCGCCCTACAGCGCGATGCGGGCGCGCAGCCGCCGCGCCTGGCGGCCGAGCGCGCGCGCGGACCAGACGGTTCCGAGCGAGCGCGCCATCATGCCGTATACGCTGACGCGCGGGACCTTGAGGGCCACCGCGGGATCCAGCCAGTTGGGCGCCTTCGCGAGGAGATCGAGGGTGCGCAGGCCGATCAGGAGCGGCCACGCGCAGGCCAGGCGCATGCGCGGCTCCGTCCGGGGGATCGCGAACGTGTACTGCCAGCCCGCCTCGTAGTGGTCGAGCGCCACGTTGAGAAGCTCGACGAGCAGCGGACGCAGCGACGGGCCGATACCGGGATCCAGGAGATCGCGCGGCTCCAGGCCCAGCAGCGTGAGCTCGCGGCTGGGGAGATAGCAGCGACCCTGGCGGAGATCGCGGGGGATGTCGCGCAGCACGTTGGTGAGCTGAAGTCCCTTGCCGAAGCGGACGCCGAGCGCCGCCATCTTCGCCGGATCCCAGCGCCGGAGGCGCGGCCGGTGGGCGATGTGCACCTCCGTCCAGAACTCGCCCACGCAGCCCGCCACCATGTAGGTGTACCGATCGAGCTCCGCGCGCGTCTCGAGGGCGGCGAGCCCGGCCGCGTCCTCGCCGGGAAACGTGGTGAGGTCCCACGTCATGCCCTCGACGATGGTGCCGAGCACGCGCCGGGCGCGCCCGCGGTCCGGCGCGGGTAGCGTGCGGTAGGCGGCCAGGGCGTCGGGCAGCCGGTCGATCAGCTCGCGCTCGGCGGCCAGCGTCTGGCTCGGCCGGGTGGCGGCGACGATGGCGTCGAGGCGGCCGGGCGCGCCGCCGTCCAGCTCGTCCCGGAGCGCCGCGAGATGCCGGAGCCGGTCGTTGCGGGGAAGGAGGCGAGTATCCGCGATGGTGTCGGCGGCGCGCGCTAGGAGGTAGGCGATGCCGAGCACCGGCCGGACCGCGGCGGGCAGCACGGCCAGCGAGAGATAGAAGGACCGACTGACCCGCTTGAGGAGCTGGCCGGTGAGATCCGGCCCCGCCAAGCCCCTAGTCCTGATCCATGGGATTGAACGGCTTCTCGTCGGGCATGTCCTTCGCCTTCTTGATGCTCTCCTGGAACTTGCGGTCGAGCACCTTGCCCTTGTTCTTCTCCGCCTCCATCTGCTCCTTGAAGAGCTGCTCGCGGCGCGCCGCCTCGCCCTTGAGCGAGGACAGCATGCCGCCGAGGTCCATGCCGGACTTCTGGCGCGGCGGCGGCTCGTGGGCGATCACCGCCTCGAGCGCGGGATCGATGGTCAGACGACCGTTGCAGCAGGGGCAGGTGACGACGAAGGTCTTGGCCATCGGCGGACTCCTCAGCTCACCATCGAGAAGGTTCGCTCGACGTTGGCGGCCAGGCCGGCGCGCCAGGGACGGTAGGACCCGTAGACGGAGAACGGCTTCTCGTAAGTGGGCGCGAGCCGCGCGGTGACCCGGGATTTGGTCTCCTCGAGGGTGGCGCCGCGCCCCGCCTCCTTGCGCACCGCCGCCACCATGTCGTGGACGTAGCCGCGGAAGGTCTTCAGCCAGTCGCGCCCGGCCGGCTCACCATGTCCCATGATGAGATGAGTCCAGTCCAGCTCGGCGAGCCGGTCGAGCGTGCTCACCCAGTCCTCGGGGTAGCCGTCGCCCATGAAGGGCGTCCAGCCGATCACCGCGTCGCCGGTGATCACGACCTTCTCCTTGGGGAGATAGACGAAGACGTCTCCCTCGGTGTGGGCGCGCCCGAGATAGAGGAGGTGGATCTCGCGGTCGCGCCGGTAGAGCGTCATCGTGCGCTCGAAGGCCATGGTGGGCAGCGCGGGCTTGAGTGCGCCGACCTCCGCCTGATACGCCTCGGCGAGCTTGAGGTCGTCCTGGAGCCTGACGCGCTGATCAACGTTGGTCGAGGCGGCGAGATCCGCGCGGATCTTGGCGATCTCCGCGGGCATCTGCCGCACGTGGTCCTGGATGCGCTTAAGGCCCTTCTTCACCATGGCCTCGCGGGTGATCTGGTTGGTCACGATCTCGGCATTGGGATACGCGGCGGGGTAGACTTCATTACCGTGCCAGTGATCCCAGTGAAAGTGCGTGTTGACCACGTACCGCACAGGCCGCGCGGTGAGGGCGCGGAGCTCCTGCACGATCACGCGCGCCGCGGAGGGCTTGGAGTGGGTATCCACCACCATCACGCCGTCGTCGCTCTCGATGATGGCGGTGTTGCAGTTGACCTTGTAGGCGGGCGCCGCCACCGCCACGTGCACGCCGTCGGTGATCTTCCGCATCTCGAAGCGCGCGTCGCCGGCGCCGAGTCCCTCGTGTCCGCAGCAGTCCATGCCGTACTATCCCACATCGATACTCGCCACGAAAGGAGACGCTGATGGAGCGCCGCACGCTCGGCCGGACCGGTCTCGAGGTGTTTCCCCTGGGCTTCGGCTGCGGCGCCGTCGGCGGCCTCATGACCCGCGGGGCGGCGCGCGATCAGGAGCGCGCGGTGGCACGCGCGCTCGAGCTCGGCATCAACTACTTCGACACCGCGCCGATCTACGGGGACGGCGAGTCGGAGAAGAGCTTGGGGCGGGTGTGGAAGGCGCTCAAGCCGTCGGCGTATGTGGGGACGAAGGTGCGCCTGACCCCCGACGAGCGCGGGCGCATCGCTGCCGCGGTGCCCGCGGCGCTGGAGGCGAGCCTCAAGCGCCTGCAGATGGAGCGCGTGGACCTGCTTCAGCTCCACAACGTGATCGAGCCGGGCCACCCGCGCGGAGTGGACGCGCGCCAGGTGCTCGAAGAGGTGGTGCCAGCGCTCGACAAGCTCAAGCAGGCGGGCAAGACGCGCTTCTACGGCATCACCGCCCTCGGCGAGACCGCCTCGCTCTCGCAAGTGCTCGATGCCCGCGTCCTCGACACCGCGCAGGTGTGCCTGAACCTCCTGAACCCGAGCGCGGCCGGTCCGGTGCCCGCGGGCTTCCCCGCCCAGGACTTCGACGGGGTGGTGCCGCGGGCCCGCGCCGCCGGGGTGGGCACCATCGTGATCCGCGTGCTCGCGGGCGGGGCGCTGTCCGGCTCCGAGTCGCGCCATGCCGTGGCCGCGCCGTCGGTGGAGCCGATCGCGTCGGGGCCGGACTACGTGGCGGACGTGCGGCGCGGCCGCGAGCTGGACGCGCTCGTGCGCGAGGGCCACGCGGGCAGCGTGGTGGAGGCCGCGCTGCGCTTCCCGCTGTCGAGCCCGGGCGTGTCCACCGTGCTCGTTGGCTACTCCACGCTCGAGCACCTCGAGTTCGCGGCAGCCAGCATGGCCAAGGGCCCGCTGCCCGCGGCGGCGATGGCGCGAGTCGAGGCGATCTGGAGGGGCTGGGCGGGCCCACGCAGCTGAACGACGCGCTTGCCGCCGGGCATCGCGATGCACTATAGTCCGCGCGTGATCGGACGCCGCGCGTGGCTGGCGCAGTCCATCGTCGGAGCGGGAGCTCTGCTGACACCGCTCGGCGCCCTCGCCCAGAGCGCGTCCGGCACGTATCGGGTCGGCTGGCTCTCGCCGGCCGGCCAGGAAGCGGGCGGCACGAATCTCGACGCGCTCCGCGAGGGCCTGAGCGCGCTCGGCTACCAGGAAGGCCGGAACCTCGCGATCGAGTCGCGCTGGGCCGAGGGCGGCTCGGAGCAGCTGCCTGGTCTCGCCCGTGAGCTCATCAACCTCAAGGTGGACGTGATCTGCACCGCGGGGACGCAGGCGACCCGCGCGGCGCGCGGGGCCACGTCGACCGTCCCGGTGATCTTTGCCAACGTCGCGTTCCCGGTGCAGCAGCAGCTCGTGGCGAGCTACGCTCGGCCCGGCGGGAACGTGACCGGGGTCGCGTTCGACGGGGCGGAGTACGGCAAGCGGCTGGAGCTCCTGAAGGAGATCGCGCCGCGCCTCGCGCGGGTGGCGCTGATCTACAACCCGGAGAACCAGGGTGCGGTGATCGCGCTCGACGAGACGCGGCGCTGGGCCCGGTCGCTCTCCGTCACCGTCGAGCCGTACCGGATGCGGGGACCGCACGACCTCGACGAGGTGTTCTCCGGCATCGCGCGCAGCCACCCGGACGCCATGATGACCACCGCCGACCCGCTGATCGCATCGTACCGGGGCCGGATCGTGGCGTTCGCCGCCAAGCAGCGGTTGATCTCGATGTATCCCGGCAAGGAGTACCTCGAGGTGGGCGGCCTCGTGTTCTACGGCGGGAGCATCCGCGAGATGTACCGCCGAGTGGCCGTGTACGTCGACCGGATCCGCAAGGGAGCCAAGCCCAGCGAGCTGCCGGTGGAGCAGCCGACGAAGTTCGACACCGTCATCAACGCGCGCGCCGCGCGGGCCCTCGGCCTCACGATCCCGGCGGCGGTCCTGCTGCGGGCGGATCAGGTCCTCGAGTAAGGCGGCCGGCTCGCCCGGCCTCGCGTCCCCGGGCGCGAGCTACTTGAAGGCGGGCAGCACGCGCTCGGCGACGAGGCGCAGGCTCTTCATCGCGAGCGGAGCGGGGATGAGGCCGCCGGCATTGGGCTCGATGATCACGCCGTCGATGTCGAGCGACTCGCGCAGCTCGCGGAGGCGCTCGATCAGAGCCGGCGGGCTTCCGAAGGCCACGCGCGTCCGGCAGATCTCGTCGTAGGTCATGTGCTGGAGATGCGTGAGCTGCGCGGCGTTCCGCGCGGACGGCCCGGCGCCGGCGCGGCCGATCCTCGACTGGGTCAGCTCGGCATGGCGCTGGAAGAAGTACGTGATGCTCTCTCGCGCTTCGTCCTGCGCCGCCGCGTCCGTCTCGCCGGCGTAGATGGGAATGCGGAGATAGACACTGCTCTGGCCGGGGTGTCCGGCCTCGCGCCAGGCCTGGCGATAGCTTCGCACGTGCGCCCCGAGATCGGTGGTGTCGTGGTCGCGCAGGCCCACGAAGAGCCCCAGCCCGAGCTGCGCGACCTGGGCGAAGGTCTCCGGGCTGTTCGCCGCCATGCGCAGCGGCGGGTGAGGATTCTGATACGGCCGCGGCGTCACGAGGGCGCTCTGGAACTTGTAGAACTCGCCGTCCCAGCTGAAGGGCTTGCCCTTCCACGCCTCGCGGATGATGGCCAGCGACTCCTTGAAGCGCGCCTGGCTCTCGCCGTAGGGAATGCCCAGCACGTCGTACGTGCGCGCGGCGCCGCTGCGGCCCACGCCCATCTGGAACCGGCCCTCGCTCAGCTGGTCGAGGGTGGCGGCCTCCTCGGCGATCCGCAGGGGATTGCCCAGCGGGAGCACCTGCACCGCGGTGCCCACGTGGACGCGCTTCGTGCGGGTCGCCATGGCGGTGGCCATCACGAGTGGGGCGGAGATGACGGAGCGGGTCGGGTTGAAGTGAATCTCGCCCAGCCACACGCAGTCGAGCCCGATGGCCTCGGCGGTGTCGGCGTGCTCCAGGGCCTCCCGGAACGCCTGGGCCTGCGTGTAGCCGGGTCGCGCTTCCTCGACGAAGAGCCCGAAGTGCATGCGTGGTCCCTCCCCGCTAAGGGGAGCGTAGCCCATCCGGGTCCTCGTCCGCCAGCGGCACGCAGGCGGCGGGATCGATGCCGAGAGTGACCGCCGCGCCGGGGGTGAGGCGCGGCGAGACCGGCGCGGCCACCCGGAGGACGAGGTCCGCGCCCTCCACCTCCACCTCGTACTCGACCGTGTCGCCGAGGAACGCGGCCCGACGCACGACGCCGCGCAGGTGATTGGTCCCATCGGCGCCCGCCGGCGCCGGCGCATGGAGCGCGATCAGGTGGGGCCGAATGGACACCGCGGCGCGCCGGCCCGGCGGCAGCGCGGCGCCCGCCATGCGCAGCCGCAGGCCCTTGCGCTCGAGGGTGTCGGCCGACATCGCGGTGCCCTCCACCACGTTGGTCTTGCCGATGAACTCGGCGACGAAGCGCGTGCGCGGGGCGTGGAAGAGCGCGTCCGCGGTGCCGACCTGGGCGACGCGGCCACGCTCGAGCACGGCGATGCGGTCCGAGATCACCATCGCTTCGGCCTGATCGTGCGTCACGTAGAGCGTGGTGATGCCGAAGGCTTCGTGCAGCCGGCGGATCTCGAAGCGCATCTCCTCGCGGAGGTTCGCGTCCAGATTGGACAGGGGCTCGTCCAGCAGCAGCACCTCCGGCTCGACCACGAGCGCCCGCGCCACCGCCACCCGCTGCTGCTGGCCCCCCGAGAGCTCGCCGGGATAGCGCGCCTCGAGGCCGTCGAGGCGCACCACCTTCAGCATCGCGCTCACGCGCCCCGCGCGCTCGGCGCGCGCCACACCGCCCTTGAAGCGCAGGCCATAGCCCACGTTCTGCGCCACCGTCATGTGCGGCCAGAGGGCGTAGCTCTGGAAGATCATGGCCATGCGCCGCCGCTCCGGGGGCACGACTGCCGCCGGCGACGACAAGAGGCGGTCGCCCACGCGGATCTCGCCCGCTTCGGGCTTGAGGAAGCCCGCCACCAGCCGCAGCGTGGTGGTCTTGCCGCAGCCCGAGGGGCCGAGGAGGGCGACGAGCTCGCCCGCCCGGACGTCCAGCGAGAGGTCGTCCACCGCGGCGAAGTCGCCGTAGCGCTTGGCGAGCCCGCGGAGCGTGATGCCCGGCATCAGTCGCGCGCGCCCAGCACATCGTGCCCCAGCACCGCCTGCACCAGCGTCACGGTGGCGAAGGTGAGCGCGAGCATGAGCAGGCCCAGCACCGCGATGGCGCCGAACTGGCCCTCTTCCTTCAGGTCGAACAGCACCACCGACATCACCTTGGTGTTCGGGGTGAACAGGATGATGGAGGCGGACAGCTCGCGGATCACGCCGATGAAGATGAAGCACCAGGCGGCGATCACGCCGCTCCGGGCGAGCGGGCCGGTGATGTCGCCCAGCACGCGCAGGCGGCCCGCGCCCAGGATGCGACCGGCGTCCTCCAGGTCCGGCGGGATGCCGCGGAAGGTGGCGTCCGACTGCGCATAGCCCACCGGCATCTCCTTGGTGAGGTAGGCGATGAAGAGGATCCAGAGCGTGCCGTAGAGCACGAAGGGCGGCCGCGTGTACGCGATGAAGAGCGCCACCGCCAGCACCACGCCGGGAATCACCACGGGCACCAGCGCGAGGAAGGCCACCACCTGATACCCGAACACGAGCCGCCGGCTCGCGATGTAGGCGAGCAGAGCGACCAGGCCCGCGCCGACGGTCGCGGTGAGCAGCCCCAGCTCGAGCGTGTTCACGACGGCGTCGCGCGTCGCGCTGTACTGGAAGAACGTGAAGGCGAAATTCCCGAGCGTGAGGTTGTCCCACGTGAGCGGCTGGGCCCACGCCTTGGAGAAGGCGGCCTTGGCGAGGATGCCGTAGGGCAGGAAGATCGCGGCCGCCATTACGACGAGGCAGGCGCCGAGCGCCGGGTAGCGCCACGGGCCCAGCGGGATGACGCGCCGCCGGCCGCCCTTGCCGCCGACGGCGGCGTACCCGCGGCGTCCGAGCAAGCGCTTCTGCAGCCACAAGAGCACGATGGTGGCGAGGAGCAGCGGCACCGAGAAGGCCGCCGCCATCTCCACCTTGGGCGGGAACTGGAAGAGCGACCAGATCTGCGTCGTGATGGTGTGAAAGCCCGCAGGCAGCGCCAGGATGGCGGGGGAGCCGAACAGGGCGAGGGCCTGAAGGACGGAGAGGATGAAGCCGGACACCAGCGCGGGCAGCACCATGGGGAACGTGATGGTGAGCGCGACCCAGAGCCGCCCCGCTCCCAGGATCGCCCCCGCTTCCTCCATGTCGGAGGCGATCAGGGCCAGCGTGTTGGCGACCATGATGTACACGTAGGGGAAGGTGTAGATCGTCACCACGAAGATCAGGCCCGGCATCGTGAAGATGTTGACGAGCGGGGCCTCGACACCGGTGACCGCGCGCCAGAGACGATTGAGGTAGCCCGCATTGGGCCCCGCGAGCATCACCCAGGCGAAGGCGCCGAGGAAGGGGGGCGTGACGAAGGAGGCGAGCACGAGCCCGCGGATGAGGCCCCGTCCCGGCACGTCGGTGCGCGCGGTCAGCCAGGCCAGCGGTGCGCCGACGGCAACGGAGGCCACGCCCACCCAGAAGGACAGCACCACCGTGTTCCACAGCGCCTTCTGCAGCGCGGGATCGGCGAAGACGTCACGGTAGCGGGCGAGCGTGTAGCCCGACTCGCCGCTCACGCTCATGTGGGCGAGCCAGCCCAGCGGCAGGCCCATGAGGACGACCAGCGCCAGCGCGGTCCCGATCCAGACCGGGAGCGCGCGGTCGAGCCCGCGGGGGCCGCTGTCCCTAGGCGCCAAAGAACTCCACGAAGCGCTTCTTGATCTCCTCGCTTCGCTTCTCCAGCTCCTCCGGATCGGGGGCGAGCAGCTTCAGGTCACCGAGCTTGGGCTTGTCGGCGGGATACTTCACCTCGGGATGCCCCGAGTAGAGTCCCTCGCTGTCCGCCATCACCTGCTGCACGTCCTTGGTGAAGCTGAAGTCGGTGAAGAGGCGGGCGGCGTTCGGGTGCGGCGCGAAGGCGGCGATCGCGCTGGGGGAGACGACCAGCGGCACGCCTTCCTTCGGATACACGATCTCCACGGGATTGCCCTTCTTTCTGGCCTGATAGAACGTGTACTCGCCGCCGTTCACCGCCACCGGCCGCTCGCCCGAGGCCACCACGCCGGATGGATCGACCGCCGACTGCACGAGCATCACGCTGTTCTTCGCGAGCTGCTGGAAATACTCCCAGCCGTAGAGATGCACGAGGGCCAGCACGTGCGTCGAGATGACGCCGCTGTAACCCGGATGCGCGGTGACGAGCTTGCCCTTCCACTTGGGATCGAGGAGATCCTTCCAGGTCTTCGGCGCCTCCGCGGCCGTCACCTTCTGGGTGTTGTAGGCGATCACGTTCAGGGTGGCGCGCAGGCCGAAGTAGTAGCCGTCCTTGTCCTTGAATCCGGCGGGAAAGACATCCACCCCCGCGGGCACGTGGCGGGCGAGGAGCTTCTTGTCCTTGAGCAGCACGAAGTGGCCGGCGTCCGAGGTGTGGATGACGTCCACGTTCTTGATGTTGGCCTGGAGCTCCTGCATGACGCGCTGGAGGATGCGCTGGGAGCCCGTGCGGTTCACCTCGACCTTGATGCCCGGGTACGCCGCCTCGAAGAGCTTGGCCACCTTCTCGGCGCTGGGCAGCGCGAGCGAGGTGTACCAGACCACCTTGCCCTCCTTCTTCGCGGCCTCGAGCACCGAGGCCGGCGCGGCGGCGGGGGGCGCCTGGGCCGCCGCGGGCGCGGGGGAGAGGAGGGCGAGCACGGCGGCGAGCAGCAGGGCGAGGGCGCGACACGGCATGGTCAGCTCCTCTCGGGAGCGACGGCGGTGAAGAGATCGGCGAGCGTGGCCTCGGTGTCCAGCGTGTCCACCAGGCGGATCGCCCGCTCGATGCGGGCCGGCGTCAGCCCGCCGGCATTGCCGCGGAACTTGGCCTCGAGCTCCTCGCGCGTCAGCGGCGCGTCGGGGCCGCCGCGGGGTCGGTCCTGGCGCTCGCGGAGCACGCGGCCGTCGTTCAGCGTGATCTCCACGTCGCCCACGAACTGGCGCGGGTAGTCGATGGCGGGATCGATCACGTACGTGACCCGGCGGGTCACCGCGAGCACGTCGGGGTCCCGCACCGCGCGGTCCTCGAACTCGGCGAGCCCGGCCCGGCCCTTCACGAGGATCACTGCGACGAGATAGGGCAGGCTGAACTTCGCGGCGTAGCCGTTCGGCGGCGCGTGCTTGGACGCCAGGGGCTCCCAGAGGCGCGGCAGCGGGCCCGCGGCGGTGCGGCAGGTGATGGCGCGGATCTCGGCCGGCGCGATCCGGTGCTGCGTGCGGAGGCGCATCGCGCAGTCCATGTACGGCTGCGCGATCGAGCCGCAGGGGTAGGGCTTGAAGGTGAGCTCGGCCAGCTCCCAGGCGTTCCCGAGCGTGGCGAGCAGCCCCTCCAGGCGGCCCGCGTCATGGCCGCCCGCGAAGCCGGCGTAGAGGCCGTGCGCGCCTTCCAGCACCGTCTCCGGCCCGGTGAAGCCCGACTCCGCGAGCACGGCGGCGATCATGCCCGCATGCCCGTTCCAGCCGGGATGCAGGCGCTTGGTCCACGTGCCATCCGTGAGGTACTCGATGATGCCCGAGGCCTGGCTGCCGCAGATGCCGAAGGCCTGGACGAGCTGATCCTCCGAGAGCTTACGGATTCGGGCCGCGGCGGTGGCGGCGGCAAAGGAGGCGGTGATGGCGGTGGGATGGAAGTGCCGCGCGTGAAAGGCGCCCGGCACGGCCAGGCCCACACGGCACATCACCTCGACGGCGGCGATCGACGCGGCCAGGGCCTCGCGCCCCGAGGCGCCCGCCGCCTCGGCGGCGGCCAGCGCGGCGGTGACGGCGACGCAGCCCGTGTGCACGATGGCGTCCTCGCGCGTGTCGTCGAAGTCGAGGCCGTGGGCGAGGGTGGCATTCGCGAGCACGGCGTTCGGCGCGCCCACCCGCGCGCCCGAGCCGAGCAGCGTGCTCTCGCGCGGCCCGCCCAGACGGGCCGCCGTCTCGGTGACCGCCCTGGCGAAGTCATCGGGCGCCGCGGCCAGGCAGTTGCCGAGGGTGTCGAGCACGAGGAGGCGCGCGCGGGCCACCACCGGCTCCGGCACGTTCTCGAGGCGCAGCCCGAGCACGAAGCGGGCGAGCCGCCGGGCCGCCGCGTCTCCCGCCATGCGCGCGCCGCTCAGGCCGCGTCCACCGCGGGGCGGACGGTGCCGGTGACGAAATCGAGGATCTCGATCATCCGGCCGAGATCGTCCCTCCGGAAATCGAGCACGATGTGCTTCACGCCGATCCGCTTGTACTCGGCGAGGAGATCCACCACCGCCTGCTTGCCCTGGGCCAGCTCGTCGTCGCGCAGCGGATTGCGGATGCTGAGCGTGAGGGAGTCGAACGGCCGCTTCACCGCCTCCGCGGCCGCGCGCAGCTTGGTGAGCCCCTCGCGGAGCTGGGCGGGCGTCTTCGAGGTCGCATGCCAGCCGTCGCCCAGCGTGACCACGCGGCGGAAGGCGCCCGGGCTGTCGCCGCCCACCCAGATGGGCGGCATGGGCTTCTGGACGGGCTTGGGGGCAAAGCCGAGGTCGCGGAACTTGTAGAACTCGCCGTCGTGGGAGGGGTTCTGCTGGGTCCACAGCGCCTTGAAGACGCGCAGGATCTCGTCCGCCTGCCGACCGCGCGCGTGGAAGGGCACGCCCAGGATCTCGAGCTCGTCTTTCCACCAGCCCACGCCGACGCCGCAGATGAGCCGCCCGTTCGAGAGCGCCTCGATGCTGGTGAGGAGCTTGGCCATGACCACCGGGTGCCGATGGCCGAGAATGAACACGGAGGCGCCGAGCTTCGCCTGCTGGGTCAGCACCGCCGCCGCGGAGAGCACCGCCACCGGCTCGAGATACTCCTTGTCCGGCGGGTGGGGGAAGCGGCCACCCGGATAACCCGGCGGCACGTGGCGGGGGAAGATCACGTGATCGCTCACCCACAGCGAGGCGATCCGGCGCGACTCCGCGGCCCGGCAGAAGGCGACGAGCGCCTCGCCGTTGGCCAGCGGGCCCTGCGTCGGCAGATGGCAGCCGATGTCCATGGCGTCCTCCTACAGGGCGAGATATTGGTGGCGGATGGAGTCGTCGGTGCGGAACGCCGCCACCGTCCCCTCGTAACGTACGGCGCCCTTCTCGAGCACATAGACGCGGTCGGCGAGGTCGAGCGAGAAGTCTACGTTCTGCTCGGCGAGGAGAATGGTGAGGCCCTCGCGCTTGAGCCGCCCGATCTGCTCGCCCAGGTGCTCGACGACCAGCGGGGCCAGGCCTTCCGAGGGCTCGTCGAGCAGCAGCAGCTCGGGGTTGCCCATGAGCGTGCGCGCGATCGTGAGCATCTGCTGCTCGCCCCCCGACAGGAAGCCGCCCTGGCGGTCGCGCAGCTCGGATAGCTTGGGGAAGAGCTCGTACACGCGCTCCAGCGTGAAGCCTCGGGGCTTTCCCGCGCCGCGCGTCGCGACGTCGAGATTCTCCCACACCGTGAGGTCGGAGAAGATGCGCCGGTCCTCGGGCACGAAGCCGAGCCCGGCCTTGGCGACCTCGTGCGGCGCCCGGCCGGTGATCTCGCGCCCCTTCCACTCGACGCGGCCGCGCGCGGGCGGGGTCAGGCCCATGATGCTGCGCATCGTCGTGGTCTTGCCCACCCCGTTCCGGCCGAGCAGGCACACGCACTCGCCGCGGCCCACCTCGAGAGAGACGCCGAACAGGACCTGGGAGAGGCCGTAGGCGGTGTAGAGGTCGTGGACGCGGAGGAGGGGCTCGCTCACGCGTGCTTCTCCCCCAGATACACGCGCCGGACCTCGGGATCGCGGCGCACGTCCGCGGGCGGGCCGTCCGCGATGACCTTGCCCTGATGGAGCACGGTGATGCGCTGGGAGATGGAGAACACCACCTCCATGTCGTGCTCGGTGAAGAGCAGGGTGAGGCGCCGCTCGCGGGCGAGCCGCTCGATGAGGGCGATGGATTCGCGGGTCTCGCCGGCCGACATGCCCGCGGTGGGCTCGTCCAGGAGGAGGATCTCCGGCTCCAGGGCCAGCGCGATGCCGAGCTCGAGCTGCTTCTGGCCGCCGTGCGAGAGGAAGCCCGATTCCTCGTGGGCATGGCCCAGGAGGCCGACCGCGCGGAGGATGGCCGCCGTCTCGTCCTCGTACAGGCGGGCGACGTTCTGGAAGAGGCTCCAGCCGCGGCCGCGATGCGAGACGTAGGCCGCCTGCACGTTCTCGAAGACGGTGAGGCGCGGGAAGATGTTGGTGCGCTGGAAGGAGCGACCCATGCCGAGCCGGCAGAGATCGTGCGGCGCGATGCCGGTGATGTCGCGGCCCTTGAGCATCACTTGGCCCGCGTCGGGCCGGAGATGGCCGGTGATGAGGTTGAACAGCGTCGTCTTGCCCGCGCCGTTCGGCCCGATGATCGCGCTGATCGAGCCCTGCGCCACCGTGAAGCTCACCCCGCCCACCGCCAGGAAGCCGTCGAAGCTCTTGGTGAGGCCGCGCACGTCAAGCACGGGCCGGCCCCCGCTTCCGTTGCATCGCGCGCACCAGGCTCTGGGCGGCCCCGGCCAGGCCGCCCGGAAACACGAAGAGGAGGAGGACCAGGATGGTGCCGAGCACGAGCGGCCAGTACTCGGTGTAGGAGACGATCTGCTGGTTCAGCCAGATGAGGACGAGCGCCCCGACGCTCGGCCCCACGAAGGTGCCCATGCCGCCCAGGAGGGTCATGATCAGCACCTCGGATGACTTGGTCCAGTAGGCGAAGTCCGGGAAGACTCCTCGATTGAAGATCCCGAACAACCCGCCGGCGAGTCCGGCGAAGAGGCCGGCGAGGGTGAAGGCGGCGAGCTCGTAGCGCCGTACGTTCACTCCGATGAACTCCGCGCGCTCGGGATTCTCTCTGATGGTCGTCAGCATACGGCCGAAGGGCGAGGCGACGATTCTCCGGAGTACCCACAGCGCGAGGGCGACCAGGATGAGACATGTGAAGTAGAAGTAGTCCGACGTGCGATAGCCGCCGAGGAACGGG
This sequence comes from Candidatus Methylomirabilota bacterium, assembly GCA_035764725.1. NCBI lineage: Bacteria > Methylomirabilota (SeqCode) > Candidatus Methylomirabilota bacterium. The sequence continues at coordinate 23,241 of DASTYT010000054.1, forward strand.
AGCACTCCCGCCGCCTTGTCCACCCAGCCGAAGTCCGGGTAGGGAATCTCGGGCATGCCCTGCTCGCCGCCGGTGACCTCGTTCCACTTGAAGCAGATCGCCCACACGATCTGGGCGAAGGCGAGCGTCAGCATCGCGAAGTAGATGCGCGTGAGGCGCACGCAGAAGAAGCCGAAGAACACCGCGAAGAGCCCCGCCACCACGCCGGCGGCCGGGAAGGCGAGGAGGAACGACACCCCCAGCTTCTTCATGAGGATGCCGGTGGTGTAGGCGCCGATCCCGAAGTACGCGGCGTGCCCGAACGAGACGAGGCCGGTGTAGCCGACGAGGAGGTTGAGGCTGGTGGCGAAGAGGGCCCAGATCACGACATCGTTGGCGAGGAACGTGTAGAAGCGCGAGCCCAGCGAGGGCACGAAGAACGCCGCGATCACGATGAGCAGGCCCCAGGGAATTCGCCGCATCGGGTTATTCGAATCTGGGGGGGAGCGGCGCCGCTCCTCCCCCAGGCCCCCCCACCGCCTCGATCGGGCGGCCTGCGACCATCGCCGAGCCGTGGCCGGTCATTTCAGCGGCCGGCCGAGCAGACCCCAGGGGCGGATGACGAGCACGGTGGCCATGAGGGCGAAGATGGCGAAGATCGAGAAGCGCGGGAAGAAGAGGATGCCGAACGACAGGACCTGGCCGTAGATCAGCGCGCCCAGGAACGTTCCCCAAAACGAGCCGAGCCCGCCGATCACCACCACCACGAAGGCGTCCACGATCACGTCCGTGTCCATGCCGGGCACGATCGCGCGCATCGGCGTGATGAGGGCGCCGCCCAGACCGCCCAGGAACGAGGCGAGGACGAACACGCCCGTGTAGAGCGCGCTCACGTTGACGCCGAGCGCGCCGAGGGTCTCGCGGTCCAGCGCGGCGGCGCGGATGAAGCGGCCGGCGCGCGTGCGCTGGAGCACGAACCAGAAGGCCAGCGCGATGCTGGGAGCGAGCAGCAGGATGAAAAGGTTGTAGTGCGGCACGGTGATGCCGGCCACCGTGAAGGAGCCGGTGAGCCCGGGCGGCCGCCCCACCGATTTCTGTTGCGTGCCCCAGATGATCTTGGCGACGTCGCCGAGGATGAGGACCAGCGAGTACGTGAACAGCAGCTGGTAGAGCTCCTCCTTTCCGTAGAGATGCCGGAAGAGGAAGCGCTCCACGAGGCCGCCGAGGATGGCCACCCCCGCCGCCGCACCGAGCGCGGCGACCCAGAAGGAGACGGGCCCGGTGCCCAGCCACTGGACCACCTGATACGCCGAGTAGGCCCCGAGCATGTAGAACGTCCCATGCGCGAAGTTCAGCACCCGCAGCACTCCGAAGATCAACGACAGGCCCGAGGCGATCAGAAAAAGGAACATCGACGCGGTGAGCCCGCTCAGGCACTGCGCGATGACGAACGACAGCTCAGGCATCCAGGTCAGGGAAGGAAGCGCAAATACGCATGTAAGAAGGGCGTGGGTGTGACGGAGTGCGGGAACGATCGAGCGTGAGGGCAAGCGGGCGCGGGCGGGGGCGCGCCCCCGGCGAATGCTGTATTGAGCAGAGGGGGTGCGCCCCCGCCCGGGTCCGCTTGCCCGTCAATCGCGCGCTAGTCCATGAACTTCGTCGGATCCACGTACTCCACCGGCTTCATGATCGGGAACGGATACTTCGGATCGTTCACCGTCTTGCCGTAGAGCTGGCCACGATTCGCTTGGTGATCTTTTTCCCGGATGGTCTGCTTCCCGATCGGCGTGTCGATCGTGAGGCCGAGGAGGGCCTTCGCCACCTTGTCCGAATCGGTGCTGCCCGCCTTCGCGATGGCCTCGGCGAGGAACTGCATGCCGGTATAGCCCTGGATGGCCCACGAGGACGGATACTCGTCCTTCAAGTACTTGGATAGCCGCGCCGTGTAGTCTCGGTGGGCCGCCGTCTCGCCCCAGTAGAAGGCGTCGTACGAGTTGCCCCAGATCCCCACCGGATAGTCCTTGCCCATGGACTTGGTGGTCTCGGGCGAGCCGGCCTCGCCCACGCCGATGAAGTTGTACTTGACCGCGTCGAAGAAGCCGAGGGGTTTCGCCTGCTTGGCGAAGTTCACGAAGTGCCCGCCCCACAGCGACGAGAACACGGCGTCCGGCTTCTTCGCCATCTGGGCGTTGATGAACGGCGTGTAGTCCGGCTCGCCGAGCTTGGGCCACTGCTGGTCGACGATCTGCACGCTCGGCTTGAGCTTCTTGAGGTGCTCGACGAAGGCCTTGGTCACGTCCTGCCCGTAGGCGTAATCGAAGGCGATGGTGGCGACCTTCGTGACCGGCCACTTGGCCACGATCTCGGCCGCGCTGCGTCCTTCCATGGTGGTGTTGGCCGCGACGCGGAAGACGTAGGGATGCAGCTTGTCGGCGGCGGTGAGCTGATCGGTCTTCGGAATCGGCGCGATGAAGACGATCTTGTTCTCCTTGGCCACCACGGAGACGGCCGGCCCCTCGGCCGAGGTCAGCGTGCCGACCAGGAAGTCGACGTTCTCCTTGAGGATGAGCTCGCGCGAGACGCGCACCGCCTCGTTGGCGTCGCCCTTGGTGTCGCGGGGCAGCAGCTCGAGCTTCCGGCCGAGCACGCCGCCCTTGGCGTTGACCTCCTCCACGTACATCTGGGCGCCCTTGAGCGCGGGCTCGCCGAACAGCGCGCCGGGGCCGGAGAGGATCATCGGGAACCCGATCTTGATCGGCTTGCCGGACTGGGCGTCGGCGCCGAACGGCCAGGCGAGGACCGCGGCGAGGAGCAGGGAGCAGAGTCGCCACATACTGAGCCTCCTTGGGATGAGGGGTCTCGGGCTTAGAGCGCGGAGAGGCCGGGGACCTGGACGCGCATCCGGTACACCGACGTCGACGCGGTGATGTACAGCGACCGCAGGTCGTCGTCGCCCCACGCGAAGTTCGCCGTGCGCTCGGGGACGTGGATCACCCCGAGGCACGTGGCGTCGGGGGCGAACACGTGGATGCCGCCGGGGCCGCAGCAGTACACGTTGCCCGCGGAGTCGAGCTTCATGCCGTCGGGCGCGCCCGGGGCGTCGCCCGGCGTCTCCGCCCACACCGCGCCGCCGGCGAGCCCGCCGTCCGGCGTCACGTCGAAGACGCGGATGTGCTTGCGCGCGGTGTCGTTGACGAGGAGCCGCGCGCCGTCCAGCGTGAAGCAGAGCCCGTTGGGCTGCTCGAAGTCGTCGGCGAGGAGCCGCGACGACTTCGGGTCCGGGCCGACCCGATACACGCCGCGGAACGCGAGCTCCGGGTCGCGCTTCACCCCGTAGTAGTCCATGCGCCCGTACGTCGGGTCGGTGAAGTAGATCTCGCCGGACCGGCTGCACACGATGTCGTTGGGGCTGTTGAGCTCCTTG
>DASTYT010000055.1 GCA_035764725.1 Candidatus Methylomirabilota bacterium
CGAGTGAAAGGCGACGAGGACGGTTACGGGCGCGGGATCGGCTGCGGTCGCCGGGCTACCACAGAGTAGAAGAGCAACGCCCGCGAAGAGGACGCCGGTGCTCATCAGGAATCCCTGTCGCGTCATGACTCCTCCGTCTCCGTGGTGAACGGAGCGCTCAAGTCCCTGTGCCGCTGTCAGGTCTGCGACGTGCCCTCCCTCTGGGTGCGGCCCGTCGTCGAGTCTTCGCGCCCCTGATGGGTCGGCCGCCGCGCCGTCCTTCGTCCTAGCGGCGGACGACCAGCTCCAGGTCGCCCTCGCGCGCGAGCAGCTCGACGGCGGCGCCCTCGCGGCCCTGAACGGCCCGGAGGGTCACGCGTGACTTGCCCACCCGCAGGTCATGCACCTCGAGGTACCTGAGCCAGGGCGGGAGCCCCGGCCGATCGAGGGTGAGACGATTCTCAGCGGCGGATGGCTCGAGCCCCAGCATCCCCGCGACGAGGTGAAAGACGACCCCCGCCGACCACGCCTGCGGCTCGCACGCAACGGGATACCGCGTGGGACCGTGGCCGGGCTCGCGGGCGAACCCGCAGAAGAGCTCGGGCATGCGGCAGCCGGAGAAGTTGAGGACGGCCTCGAACAGGGCGGTGGTGAGCTTGAGGAACGGATCGAGGAATCCGTACCGCCGCATCCCGACCGCGGCGAGAGCGGTGTCGTGCGGCCACACCGAGCCGTTGTGGTAGCTCATCGGGTTGTAGAGCCGCTCGCCGAGGGCGAGGGTGCGCAGGCCCCAGCCGCCGAACATGTCGGGCCTCATCAGGCGTTGCGTCACGGTGTCGGCGCGCCCCGGCGCCACGATACCGGTCCAGAGGCAATGGCCGGGATTGGACGTGACGACGCGGCTCGGATCGCCCTGCCCGTCGAGGGCGAGGGCGTAAAACCCGTCCTCCCCCTTCCAGAAGTCCGCCTCGAAGCGTGTCCGGAGCCGCTGGGCGCGCGCGCGCAGACGGGCGGCGAGGTCGGCGCGCTCGATCTGCTCCGCCACCGTCGCCGCGCCCTCCAGGGCCGCGAACTGATAACCCTGGACCTCGACGAGCGCGATAGGAGGAGGGGCGAGCTCGCCCGACGCATGCATGATCGCGTCGTGGGAATCCTTCCAGCCCTGATTCTCGAGCCCCCGGGGCGACTGGCGCTCGTACCGCAGGTAGCCCGGCTCCTCTCCGGTCCCGAAGCCGGCCATCCAGCCGAGCGCGCGCTCCACCGACGGCCAGAGCTCGCGTGCGAGGTCGAGATCACCGGTCCACCTCACATAGTCGGCGAGGAGCATGACGAAGAGCGGGGTGGCGTCCACGCTGCCGAAATATGGGATGAACGGGACTTCGCGGCAGACGGCCATCTCGCCGAGGCGGAGCTCGTGCAGGATCTTGCCCGGTTCCTGGTCGGTGAACTCGTCCTCGACCCGCGCTTGGTGCCGCGCGAGGAAGCGCAGGGTACCGCGGGCGATCTCGGGCTCGAACGGCAGCATCTGCATTGCGGCGATGAGGCTGTCCCGGCCGAACGGCGCCACGTACCACGGAATTCCCGCGTAGGGCACGGGGCCGTCCGGGGACGATGTGACGAGCAGGTGGAGGTCGTCCCGCGCCCGGTCCACCCAGCGATGGAATCCCTCGTGATCGGAGGCGATCCGGGTGGTGTCCCGGCGCAGGCCGTCGACCACGGCCGACCGGCGAGCGTGGGCCTGGGCGCAGCTCAGGGGGGGCGGACTGAGCGAACCACCCGTGATGGCTGAGACGCTCACCGCGATCTCTACACGAGCCTTCGGCTCCAGCCGGATGAGGTACCGCGCCGATGCTGGCTCCAGCCGCGCCGGAACGGGGTCGAACTCGAGCCGGCTGGTGCGGACTATCTCGTCCCGGCCGCGATAGGACAGGCTGACCTCCCCTCCCCCGACCGACGGCGGCTGGCTGACCCCGCGTGCGGGCCGGCGATGGCCGCGCACTTCGAAGAGGTCGGCGAAGTCCGAGCCGAAATCCCAGGTCAGGGCGATCTCGTGCCGCTCGCGCGCGTAGCTCTCCAGCGTCACGAGCTGGTAGAGGCACTTCTCGAAGATGGTGAGCCGGCGGGAGATGCGGACCATCCGGCTCGGCAGCGTGACGCGCTCGCCCTCCACGAAGTCTGGGTTGGTGAGATCGATCGCGCTTTCCCAGCTCTCGCCCCCGAGGGTGGCGTTGAGCAGGATCGGCGGCCGGCCGTGCACGCGGAGCTCGAGGCGCTGCAGGAATCGGGTGTCGTCGGCGTAGAAGCCGAAGGAGCCCTCGGGAACCGCGGGCATGTCGCCGCGCCGGTCGGCGACGAGGAACGCGCCGTCGTGCTTGAGGACGAGCTTCGGCTGATCCGCGACGGCCGCCGCCGCCAGGATGTGGTATTCGCGGTCGACGTTGGGGTTGGCGTCGTCGGGGAGGCGACGGCCGCGGCGGTCAGAGCGTCCGGTAGATCGCCTCATAGTCGTCCACCATACGCTCCACTGTGAACCGTCGCTCGAACTCGCGGCGGCAGACGGCACGGTCGATGGCGTCGATATGTTTGACCGCCGCGGCCAGCTCCTCCGCGGTGTCGCCGATGAGTCCCGTGCGTCCGGACTCGAGGATCTCGGGTACGGAGCCCATCGGACGCGCGATCACCGGCGTGCCGCAGGCCATGGCCTCGATCATGACGAGGCCGAAGGGCTCGGGCCAGTCGATGGGGAAGAGGAGGGCGAGGGCGCCCCCGAGGAACTCGGACTTGTCGTCGTCTCCGATCTCGCCGACGAGCTCGACGAGCGGATGCCGGATGAGCGGCTCGATCTCGCGCTCGAAGTACTCGCGGTCGGCCTCGTCTACCTTGGCCGCGATCTTCAGGGGAACCCCCACCTGCTTCGCGACCTCGATGGCCAGATCCGGCCGCTTCTCGGGCGAGAGCCGGCCGAGAAACGCGAGGTATCGCCCTCCCTGTCGCGAGAACCTGTAGGCGTCTCGAGGCAGGCCGTGATAGACGGTGCCGAGCCAGTTCAGGCCGAGGTGCCGGAGCGGTTCACGCTGCGCGTCGCTGATCGAGATCAATGGAACATGGCTGAACTGGCGGAAGACCGCCTCCTGCTCCGGCTGGTCCAGGCGACCGTGCATGGTGTGGACCGTCGGCGTGGGGCCGAACTGGCCGAGGGGGAACGCGAGATAGTCCATGTGACAGTGGATGAGGTCGAATTCACCGGCGCGCTCGGCGACCTGGCCCAGCTCGATGACATGAGGACCCAGCTTGTCGTGCGCGTCCGGGTTCAGCCGCAGCGCTTTCTCGGCGGGGGCGACCAGCTCCGCGTCGGTCTCGGAGTCGCCGCTCGCGAAGAGGGTCACCTGATGGCCGCGCCGGACCAGCTCTTCCGTGATGTAGCCGACGACCCGCTCGGTCCCGCCGTACAGCGCCGGCGGCACCCGCTCGTAGAGGGGCGCCACCTGCGCGATCCGGAGGCTGCCCGCTACCGCGTCTCCTGTCGCTTCATGGTCGGCCACCGCGTCCCACCTTGATCGGCATGATTTATAGGTTCGACGAGCCTCTTTGCCCGTGCAACGCTCATCGAATTCTTTGTACCATGGGCGCGCGCGCGGTCAACTGCGTGCTGCTCGGCTAGCCGAGAACCGTCGTCGCGCGCTCACGCAGGAGTCGTTCCGCGCCGTCGCAGATGCCCTGGATCACCTCGGCGACGGTTCGAATGCCCTGAATGGATCCCGCCGACTGCCCCATCCCGATGGGATGCACGTCGGGATCGCGCTCGGCGGCCAGACGCGGAGGATGCTGCGCGGCCAGCTCCGCCCGGCGCTGGCGCACCTCGGCCTCGCGGCCATGCCATTCGCGCGTGATGCGGTTGATGCGGGCCCGGCCCGCGATCCCCGCGGGGAACTTCAACTCGTACATGATGTCGTAGACCTCGGTGTACACAGTGTCCTGCCCGTCGCTTTCGACGATGCACTTCTTGTATGCCTCCGAGACCCCGACGGCCTCGTGAGTGGTCAGGAGCGGCGTGCCGATCCATGCCCCTTCGCCACCGGCCGCGAGCACGGCGGCGAGCGCGCGGCCAGTGGCGATGCCACCGGAGGCGATCACGGGCGTGCGGCCCGCCATGTCGAGGACCTGGACCAGGAAGGGAAGGGTGCCCAGCCGCCCCGTGTGGCCTCCGGCCTCATGGCCCTGGGCCACCAGGACGTCGGCGCCCAGGGACAGCGCCAAGCAGGCTCCGTCCGGCGTCTGCACCTGGCAGATCACCTTGGCCCCGATGGCCTTGGCCTGAGCGACGTACGGAGTGGGGTCGCCGAACGAGAATGCGAAGATCGGTATGCGCTCCTCGACACAGACGCGAAAACTCGCCTCGTGTCGGGGAATCTGTTCAGTGATGAAGCCCACGCCGAATCGCCCGTTGGTGTGAGACCGGGCGAACCGGATTTGCTCACGAGCCCAGTCGGGGCCGGCGGGATGGATAGCGCCGAAGAGGCCGAGGCCTCCGGCGGCATTCACCGCGGCGGCGAGGCGCCCATCGGTGGCGCCCCCGGCGAGCGCCGCCAACGCGATGGGGTGTGAAAGTCCGAACAGTTCGGTGAGTCGGGTCTTCAGCATGGTGGACCCTCCGCATCCGGGACTGGTTCGTTGAGGCGTGCGACAGTCGCGACGCCGCGCGGCGGCGGACGCTACTTCTTGCCGCCCTGGGCCTTGCGGGCGGCTGGGGGCGCGGCGGCGGGGCGCGCGCCCTTCTCGACGACCTTGACGGGGGGCTTGCGGGGGACGCCGGCGGCGCGCTTGGCGAGGCTTTCCTTGAGCGCGTCCATCAGGTCGATGACCTGGCTGCGCGGGGCTTCGGAGGCAGCGAGCGTGACCTCCTTGCCCTCGACCTTCTTGTTCACCATCTCGAGCACGCGCTCGCGGTACTCGTCCTTGTACTGGTCCGGCTTGAACTCGTCCGTGGACAGCTCGTCGACGAGCTTGCGGGCGAGCTCGCCCTCGCGCTCGGCGATCTTTGCGGACTTGCCCTTCTCGATCTCGCCGAAGTCACGCACCTCGTCGGCGAAGTACATGGTGTGGAGCATGAGGCCGTCCTGGGCGGGCCGGATCAGGACCAGGCTCTCCTTGCCGCGCATGATGTAGCGCGCCACCGCCACGCGATCGGTCTTGGCCATGGTCTCGGCGAGGAGGCGATACGCCTTGTCGCCGCCCTTGTCGGGGCCGAGGTAGTACGTCTTCTCGAAGTAGATCGGGTCCACCTGATCGAGTGGCACGAACTCCGCGATGTCGATGACCTTGGAGTCCTCGCCCTCGAGCGACTTGAGCTCTTCGTCGGTCACCCGCACGTACTGGTCCTTGGCGAACTCGTAGCCGCGCACGAGCTCGTTGCGCTCCACCGTGGTCTGGTCGACGGGGCAGAACGTCTGCTGCTTGATGCGCGAGCCGCACTTGGCGTGGAGCATGTTGAAGGCCACGTTCTGCGACACCGCGGCGGAGTAGAGCTTCACCGGGATGGAGACCAGTCCGAAGGAGATGGTGCCCGACCCGAGCGAATGCGGCGGCATGATCGTGCTCCTCCTGTATGGTGTGAGCTGGATCGATTTGACGGTAGCACGCGCATCAGGAGGGTTCAAAAGCTTGGCGGGTGATCCGAGGGCGTCAATAGGTAGCGGAGCCGCTCGGCGGAGGCCGCGACGGATGGTATGAGCACGCCCTCGCGCGAGCTCGACGCGTATCGCGCGAAGCGCGATCCCGCGCGCACGCCCGAGCCGTTCGGCGGCCGGCGCGCCGCGGGCAGCCGGCTCTTCGTGATCCAGAAGCACGCCGCTCGGCGCCTTCACTACGACCTTCGGCTCGAGATGGACGGCGTGCTCAAGAGCTGGGCGGTGCCGAAGGGCCCGTCGACGCGGCACGGGGAGAAGCGCCTGGCCGTGCACGTCGAGGATCACCCGGTGGAGTACGGCGATTTCGAAGGCGCGATCCCCGCCGACAACTACGGTGCCGGCTCGGTGATCGTGTGGGATCAGGGATGGTATCGCCTGGTCAAGGGCGACGATCCGCTGCGCGAGCTCGCGCGCGGAAAGATCGAATTCGAGCTCTTCGGCCTCAAGCTGCGCGGGCGCTGGACGCTCGCGCGCATGGGCGGGAGTCGCGCGGGCGCCGAGGGCAAGGACTGGCTCTTGCTGAAGGCGCCCGACGCGTACGCCGACGGTGACGAGCCGGTCGAGCGCGCCCCCGAGTCCATCTTCTCCGGGCTCACCGTGGAAGAGATCGGCCACGAGGCGGAGAAGCGCCGCGCCCTCGACGCGCTGCTCGCCTCGCTGGATGCGCCCGTCGGCGAGGTCTCGGCGCGCCGGCAAGGCCTGATGCTGGCGACGCTGGTGGAGGCGCCGCCTTCCGGGAAGGGCTGGCTCCACGAGATCAAGTACGACGGCATCCGCGTGCTCGCCGAGCGCGCGGACGACGCGGTCACCCTCTATGGCCGGAGCGGCGACACCATCACCACGCGCTACCCCGAGATCGCGCGTGCGCTCCGCGCGCTGCCGGTGCCCCGCTTCGTGATCGACGGCGAGATCGTGGCCCTGGCCGAGGACGGCCGGCCGAGCTTTCAGCGGCTGCAGGCGCGCATGCACCTCACGCGCACCGACGACATCGACGCGGCCCGCGCCGCGGTGCCGGTGACCGGCTTCTTCTTCGACTGCCTCGCCGCGGACGGGCGGGACCTGCGGCGCCTGCCGCTCCGCGATCGCAAGCGATGCCTCGCGCTGCTGGTGCCGGCCCGGGGGGTGGTGCGCTACTGCGAGCACGTGGAGGAGAACGCGGGCGCCTTCCTGGAGGCGGTGGACGAGCTCGGGCTCGAGGGCATTGTCGTCAAGCGCGGGGAGAGCCGCTACGTGGGCGGGCGCTCGCGCGAGTGGCTCAAGGTGAAGTGCCAGCGCCGCGGTGACTTCGTGGTCGGCGGCTTCACCGCGCCCCAGGGCTCGCGGAGCCACTTCGGGGCCTTGCACCTCGGCCTCTACGACGACGGGCGGCTCGTCTACGTCTCCAAGGTCGGAACAGGCTTCGACGAGGCTCGTCTCGCCGACATCGCCGGACGCCTCGCGCCGCTGATCCGGCCGACCTCGCCCTTCGCCACAGGCACGCCGACGGGACGCGGCCATCGCTGGGTCGAGCCTCGTCTGGTCGCGGAGGTGCGCTACACGGACTGGACGACCGACGGCGGCATCCGCCATCCGGCCTTCCTGCGGCTGCGCGATGACCGTCGGCCCGAGGACTGCCAGCGCGAGCACCCGCCCCGCGTCGCGCCCGCGGAGCCCGCACCGGTCGCGGCATCCGCGCCGGGCAAGCCATCCGCGAAGGACGAGCAGAGGGCGCCGACCCGGACGGCCCCCCAGATGGTGACCATCACGAATCCGAAGAAAGTGTTCTGGCCGGCGGAGGGCTATACCAAGGCCGACCTGGTCGCGTACTACGAGGCGGTGGCGCCGCAGCTCCTACCCTATCTCCGCGATCGTCCCCTGGTCCTCACCCGTTATCCCGACGGGATCACCGGCAAGTCCTTCTTCCAGAAGGACGCGCCCGATTTCGCGCCCGACTGGATCCGCACAGAGCGGATCTACTCGGAGGACACGCAGCGCGACATCCACTACTTCGTGGTGGACGACATCGAGTCGCTGCGCTACGTGGCGAACATGGGGACCATTCCACTCCACTTCTGGGGCGCGCGCGTCGGGCAGCTCGACCGGCCGGACTGGTTCAACCTCGACCTCGATCCCAAGGGCGCGCCGTTCACCGACGTGGTGGCGGTGGCGCGCATGCTGAAGGGGCTCCTCGATCGGCTGGAGCTGCCGAGCCACATCAAGACCTCGGGGGCGACGGGGCTGCACATCCTGGTGCCGCTGGGCGCCCGCTACACCCACGAGGAGGCGCGCACGTTCGCCCGGCTCCTCGCCACCCTCGGGGTGGAGGCGGCGGGCGGCATCGCGACCATCGCGCGCCCCATCCATGCCCGCGGCGGGAAGGTGTACATCGATTTCGGCCAGAACGGCCATGGCCGCACCATCGTGGCGCCGTACTCGGTCCGGCCGCTCCCCGGCGCCCCGGTGTCATGTCCGCTACGCTGGGACGAGGTCACGCCGAAGCTCGACCCGGCGCGCTTCACCATCAAGACGGCGCCGGCGCGCTTCGCAAAAATGCGCGATCCGCTCGCCCCCATCCTCACGCACCCCGGCATCGATCTCGCCGAGGCGCTCGCCCGGCTCGAGCGCGACGCTCCCTCGCGCGGCTAGGGCGCGGCGAGCAGCTCGGTGAGCTTGCGGGCCAGGGGCGGGCCGGTGGCGCCGTCTTCGTGCTTGAAGTAGACGAAGGCGCCCTGGGCGCCGAAGAGATCGCGGATGGTTCGCCCCCAGCGGCCGAGGTCTTCCGGGGCATAGTTCACCGCGCGGAGACGGAAGTAGCCCCAGTCAGCCGTCGCCACCGCGGGCGTCGGGCCGTCGTCGTGATCCACGATGCAGAGGGCGACGTTCCGCTTCCGCAGGAGCCCGTAGATTTCCTCGTCGAACCAGGTCGCGTGACGGAACTCGAACGCGGCACGCAGATCCGCCGGGATCAGCTCGAGCACGCCCTCCAGCCGCGCGGAGTCGCGCCGGAAATTCGGCGGGAGCTGGAAGAGCAGCGGCCCGAGCTTCGGCCCGAGCAGGCGTGCCATGTTGCAGAAGAAGCGAACAGGCTCCTCGACGTCGCGCAGGCGCTGGAAGTGGGTGATGCGCTGAGAGGCCTTCAGCGCGAACGTGAAGCCGTCGGGCGTGGCCGCCGTCCAGCCGTTCACCGTCTTCGAGTTCGGCAACCGGTAGAATGTGTAGTTGATCTCGACGGTGGGAAAGCGCTCCGCGTAGAAGGGCAGCATCTTGCTCGCGGCGAGGTCGGGTGGATAGAACGCGCCCTTCCACTCGGGATAGTTGTAACCCGAGGTGCCCACGAGGAAGCGCACGGCCGCCGCCGTCATGGCGTCAGCCTAGAGCCCGGGTGGGCGCCGGTCAAGGCGACGCCGGCGCGGCCGGCAGCCCCAGACGCCGGAGATAGTCCTCGAGAGTGGGCCCCCACAGGCTCGGGTGGAACACGATCTGATGCCCGTCGGAGCCGGGCGGCGGCATGAACTCGAAGAACGCGCCCGTGCCGCCCGCCGCGTGGAACGTGTCGAAGTTCCTCCGGCTGTGCGCGATCGGGTGGTAGGGATCCGCCTCGCCGTAGAGCCACAGCGTGTCCCCGCGATACGCGCCGCCGCGGCGGAACAAGCTCGCGTTGACGTCGGTGCGGCAGCGGAGCGCGCCGGACCATCCCCCGACGAAGTTGATCAAGGCCTTGAGCCCGGCGGGATGCTCGCCCGCGTACGCCACGCCCGCATGGCCAGACGAACCGCCTCGCCGTCCACCGTCACGGGAACCATGCGAAGCTCCTGGCCCGCGGCCGGGCAGGCCAGGAGGAGCACACCCGCGAGAACGGCGCCGCGCAGGGTCCGGGGCGAGGGCATGGCGGGGCTTCGCTAAGGATTCTTCAGCTTGACGTCCTCGTAGGCGGGGAAGGCATACATGGGAATCGAGTGGACGTGGTGCTCGGCCACCCGCGGCCCGATTCCGATGAGGATGCGCAGGTCCATGATGGGCGCGAACATCACGCGGTCGATGGTGAGCTGCTGGATCTTGTGCAGGATGGCCTCGCGCTTGGCGGGGTCGCGTTCGCGCGACTGCTGGACGAACATCTCATCGATGTCGGGGTAGCCCCCGTAGGCGTAGGGGCCCTTGGACGAGATGAAGGACTCGACGCGGCTGGCGGCATTGCCCGAGTTGCCCACTGCGGTCATGAAGAGACCGCGGAGCTTCTTCTCCTGCCAGGCCGCGTAGAACGCGGCACGCTCCATGGCCCGCATGCGGACGCGGATGCCGGCGGTGTTGAGGTTGTTCATGGCCGAGTCGCCCACCGTGGAGAAGCCCGGGATGGGGACGAAGTCCCCCGCGTCGATGCCCCGGGGATAACCGGCCTCCGCGAGAAGCTGCTTGGCCTTCTGCGGATCGTACGGATGCGGCGGCACCTGGAGCGCGAAGTCCATCACGCGCGGCACGATGACGCCGGCGGGCGGACAGAAGCCGAGGCATGCCGCCTCGTTGATGGACTTGCGGTCCAGCGCGTAGTTGACGGCCTGGCGGAGGCGCTTGTCCGCCCACGGCGACTTGGGGTCCCACTGATCGGCGAACTCGATCCAGAAGATCGAGGCATGGCGCGAGTCCACCAGGCCCATCCGGGGATCGCGCTTCACCGCCTCGGCCTCCGGGCCGTCGAGGGCGATGGCGATGTCGGTCTCGCCGCTCTTGAGCATGGCCAGCCGCGTCGTGCTGTCGGGCACGCCCTTGAGCACGAGCTTCTTGACGTTGGGAATCTTCCGCCAATACTTTGGAAACGCTTCGAAGGTCATGTCGATGCCGGGGCGCTGGGACACGAGCCGGTAGGGACCGGCGCCGATCGGGCGCTGGCGGAATCCGTCGGGCCCGACCTGCTCGATGTACTTCTTCGGAACGACGATGCCCGCGGCGGTCGCGGTGGTCCCATAGAAGGTCATGAAGTCAGGCCACGCGTCCTTCAAGTAGAACCGCACGGTGAGCGGATCGACGATCTGCACTTCCCGCACGCGCGTCCGGAACTCGCGAGCGCCCGCGCCCTGATAGCGGTCGTAGCTGAACTTCACGTCGTCGGCGGTGATGGGATCCCCGTTGTGGAACGTGAGGCCGCGGCGCAGCTTGAACTCGTAGACGAGACCGTCCGGGCTCTCCTTCCACGACTCGGCCAGGCTGGGGCCCATCTTCTGCCCGCCGGGCAGCGGCCGGACGAGAGCATCGTGCACCGCGTAGAGCACACCGAACGGCGTGATCTGGGGGGGCGCGGTGGACGGATCGAGCCACGTGGGAGCGATGGTCACGTGGAAGGCCACCGTCAGCTCGCCGGCCGGCTCCTGCGCGCGAACGGGCGGAGCCATCGCAAGCAGCGCCGCGAGGGCGATGAGGGTCAGCAGACGCGGGAGCGATCCGGGTGTCGGACCCATGCCCACCTCCTATGCTCGGCGGCTACCCTAGCACGATCGCGCTACTTCTCGCCGAGGTAGGTCTTGCGGACGAGGTCCGAGCGGAGGAGCTCGCTCGCCGCATCGTGGACCACGATGCGCCCCGTCTGGATGACGTAGCCGCGGTGGGCGACGCGCAGGGCCATCCGCGCATTCTGCTCCACGAGCAGGATGGTCGTGCCCTGGCGGTTGATGTCCTGCACGATCTTGAAGATCGTCTCCACCAGGATGGGCGAGAGACCCATGGAGGGCTCGTCGAGCAGGAGCAGGCTCGGCCGCGCCATGAGGGCCCGCGCGATCGCCAGCATCTGCTGCTCGCCGCCGGAGAGCGTGCCGCCCTTCTGGCCGATGCGCTCCCTGAGACGCGGGAACAGCGTCAGCACGCGCTCGAGATCGGCGGCGATGCCGTCGTGATCGGCGCGGGCGAAGGCGCCCATCTCGAGGTTCTCCATCACCGTCATGCGCGGGAAGATGCGGCGGCCCTCGGGCGACTGCGCGATGCCCAGGCGCACGATGCGGTCGGTGGCGAGCCCGTCCACCCGCTGTCCGTTGAAGGTGACCGCGCCCTGGGCCGGGCGCACTGCGCCGAGGATGGTGCGCAGGGTGGTGGTTTTGCCGGCGCCGTTGGCGCCGATCAGGGTGACGATCTCGCGCGGCTCGACGGTGAGCGACACACCCTTGAGCGCCCGGATGCTGCCGTAATAGGTGTGGACGTCGGCGAGGGCGAGCATGCGACCTACCGCGTCCCGCTCGGCGCGATGGCTTCCGGCTCGTAGCCGGTCCCGAGATACGCCTCGATGACCCGGGGGTGGCGCTGGATCTCGGCAGGCGTGCCCTCGGCGATGCGCGTGCCGTAGTCGAGCACGGTGATGCGGTCCGAGATCGACATGACGACCTGCATGTCGTGCTCGATGAGCAGGACGGCCAGCCCCAGCTCGCGCCGCAGGAGGCCGATCAGCTCGGTCAGCGTGTCCGTCTCGCGGGGGTTCATGCCCGCGGTGGGCTCGTCGAGGAGCAGCAGGCGGGGCTCGGTGGCGAGCGCGCGCGCGATCTCGAGGCGGCGCTGATCGCCGTAGGGCAGGTTGCGCGCGAGGTCGTCGCCCTTGTCGCCGAGGCCCACGAAGGCGAGCAGGCTCTGCGCGCGCTCGCGCGCCCGCGCCTCCTCCGCCCGCACCGCGGGCGGGCGGAGCACCGCGCCCGGTACGGAGCTCTGGAGCCGACAGTGCTCGCCCACCAGCACGTTCTCGCGCACCGTCATGTTGGCGAAGAGGCGAATCGACTGGAAGGTGCGCGCGATGCCTCGGCCCACGATGGCGTTCGGACGCAGGCCGACGAGCGCGCGGCCCTCGAAGGTGATGGCGCCGCCGTCGGGGGACACGAGGCCCGTCACCACGTTGAAGAAGGTGGTCTTCCCCGCGCCGTTGGGGCCGATCAGCCCCACGATGCCGCCGCGGGGTACCACGAGGTCGACGTCGTTCAGCGCGACCACCCCGCCAAACCGCTTGGCGAGGCCACGCACCTGGAGAATGGGCCCCGCGCCGTCGCCGGCCTGCGCGTGGGCCCGTTCGCGGAGCCAGGCGGGAATGGCCTCGCTGCGCGGGGCCGCCGTCGGCGCGGGATCCACGCGATCGTCGATCTCGGCGGGCCGCGCCGGCTGGCGAGCCCGGCCGGCCAGACCCTGCGGCCGGAGCAGCATCACCAGCACCAGCCCCAGGCCGAAGAAGAACCAGCGCCACAGCGTGAGATCGACGGCGGCGAGCCAGGATACCCCGAGGCTCTTGCCGACCCATCTGGCGAGGAAGGTGGTTTCCGCGAGGATGACGCGATCGAAGACGGTGATGAGCATGGCGCCGAGGATCGCGCCGTGCAGGGTACCCGCGCCACCGAGCACCACCATGCACAGGAGCATGATGGAGACCTGGAACTCGAACGCGCCCGGGGTGATGGCCTGAAGCTTCGCCGCGTAGACCGAGCCGGCGAACCCCGAGAACGAGGCGCCCAGCGCGAAGGCCAGGAGCTTGGTGGTGATGGGATTGACGCCGGTGCAATCGGCGGCCGTCTCGTCCTCGCGAATGGCCATCCACGCCCGTCCCAGCCGCGAATCCTGGAGGCGGCTCATCGCCCAGAGCGAGAGCGCGCCGATGACGAGGATGAGGTAGTACCACGGCATCGGGTCGGTCTCGAAGGGCACGCCGGGGAGATACGGGCGGCCCACCGGATTCACGCCGTTCTCGCCGCCCGTGAGATTCAACCGCTCGATGGGCCGCCAACCGCCGATCTCGATGGTGATGTCGCCGAGGTTGCGGATGGCCACCGGGATGATCTCGCCGAAGCCCAGGGTGATGATGGCCAGATAGTCGCCGCGGACCCGCAGGGTCGGCGCGCCGATCAGCGTGCCGAGGCCCGCCGAGACCGCGGCGGCGAGCCAGATGCAAAGCCAGAAGCTCCACGCGTGCCCGTACAGGGGCGAGCCCAGCACGGGCGAGTTGAGGAGGCCCATCGCGTAGGCGCCGATGGCGAAGAACGCCGCGTAGCCCAGGTCGAGCAGGCCCGCGTAGCCGACTACGATGTTGAGGCCGAGGGCCAGGAGCACGTAGATCATCCCGTCCGACACGGCATGGACGGTCTGAAAGCCCAGGGCGCGGTCGATGAATGGATAGGCGACCACGAACGCGGCGAGCAGGATCATGCCCAGCGCGCGGCGCGCGTCCACGAGGCTCAGACCTTCTCGGGGGTGCGATCGCCCAGGAGGCCCTGGGGCCGGAAGACGAGGACGAGGATCAGGATCGAAAACACGATGGCGTTGGTCCAACGTGCCGAAATGTACTGATCGCTCCACGCGGAGAGAAAGCCGATCACGAGGCCGCCGAGCGCGGCGCCGGGCATGTTCCCAATGCCGCCCAGCACGGCGGCGGTGAACGCGCGGAGACCGGCCTGATAGCCCATCCACCACATGCCGATGTTGTAGTAGAGGCCCTGGATGAGCCCCGCCGCGCCGGCGAGGGCGCCGCCCACGAGGAAAGTGACGAGAATCGTTCGCTCCACGTCGATGCCCATCGCCTGCGCGGTCTCGCGGTCCTGGGCGGTGGCGCGCATGGCCTTGCCCCAGCGGGTGTGGGTCACGAAGTAGTTGAGGGCGATCATGAGGGGAATGGTCGCGCCGACGACGAGGATGTCCTTGGTGGTGATGAAGATGGCCGAGTCCACGCCGAACCACTCACGGAGGATGTCCACCGACGGGAACACGTCGGGATAGGCGATGGGCGCAGGGCCCTTCCACAGCAGCGCGAGGTTCTCGAGCATGAACGACACGCCGATGGCGGTGATGAGCGGGGCCAGCCGCGTGGAGCGCCGCAGCGGCCGATAGGCCACGCGGTCGATGGAGACGTTGATGACGGCGGTGCTCAGCATGGTCAGCACGAACACCAGGGGGAGGAGGGTGACGAGCTGCCACAGCCCGAGCGTGGAGGAGATGCCGAACAGGCTGAACCACGCCAGCGAGATGAACAGGCCCAGCATGAAGACGTCACCGTGGGCGAAGTTGATCAGCTCGATGATGCCGTAGACCATGGTGTAGCCGAGCGCGATGAGGGCGAAGACGGCCCCGCGAGTGAGGCCGTTGATGGTCTGCTGAACGAGAACTTCCCACCACTCCACGTCGAGATCCGATGAGGGAGGGGAGGGCCGCGATCCGGCCCTCCCCTCACTGGCGCTTACTCGAGGATGGTCTCGAACTGGAACTTGCAGCCGATGGGCCCCTCCGCCTTCACCGCCTTGAAGCCGGACATGGTGTCGTAGTCGACGTCGCCGTTCTCGTCGAAGCTCCACTTGCCGTTGATGCCTTCGTAGTTCTTGGTGGAGGCGATGGCCTTGCGCACCGCCTCGCGCTTCTCGGTCACGTCCTTGGCCTTCTCGATGGCGGGAGCGGCCTTTCCGATGGCCTGGATGATCACGCGGGTGCCCTCGGCGGCGTAGAGCGCGTAGGAGGTCGGCTCCTTGCCGTACTTCGTCTTGTAGGTCTCGTAGGTCTTGGCCCCGACGCCCCGCATCTTCTCGAAGGGCAGCCCCGCGAAGGTGACGCGCATGTCGGTGGCGAGCGCCGCGTCACAGGTGGCGCCCTTCAGCAGCTCCTCCTCGAGGAGGCCGTCCGGCCCCATGAAGCGGGTGCGCGGGGCCGTGAGGCCCACTTCCTTCATCTGCCGCACGACCACCTGCGCGCCGGTCTCGATGACGCCGCCCATGTAGACGAGGTCGGCGCCCGAGGCGCGCACCTTGGTGAGGATCGGCTTCTGGTCCGGCTGCTTCCAGTCGATGCCCTCGTTGGCGACCACCGTGAGCCCGATCTTCTTGGCGGTGGCCTCGAACACGTCGGCGATGCCCTTGCCGTAGAGCTCCTGGTCGTTGAGGAGGAACACCTTCTTCACGCCCATCCGCTTGGCCCACTTCGCGCCCACCGCGCCCTGGATGTCATCGGCGGGGATGGGACGGAAGTAGTTCACGAAGCCGCCCGGCCGGTAGATGTCCGGCTCGCCGGGCGCGGCCCCGCGCTTCTTGGTGAGGCCGGGGTAGGTGTTGGCGGGCGTGACCTGCGCCATGTGGGCGCGGTTCGTGATGGGGATGGAGACCTTCGCGGCGCCGGAGTTGTAGGTCCCGATGTAGACGATGGCCAGCGGGTCGGCCACCGCCTTGTTGGCGTTCTCCGCCTCGACCGCGCCGTCCCACTTGCCCGTCTGCGGCGAGGCGTCGTCGAGGTTGATGACTTCGAGGCAGTACCCTCCGGCGACTCCGCCCGCCTCCGAGACGGCCATCTCCACGCCGTTCTTCATGCCGGTGCCCTCAGGGAGCATGGCGCCCTGCATCGGCCACGATGTGTAGAGGCGGAGCTTGCCCTTCGGGCATTGCTGGGCCTCCGAGGGGAGTGTGAGGGCGACGAGGCCCAAAAGCGCGACGGCGAGGACGAAAAACCGCGAGACTCTCATGGTGGCCTCCCTGGTCGGCGGTAAGATCTTCGAGACCCGGGTCAAGTTCGCCGGTATGAGACTATGTCTTCCGCTCGATTGTCAACGGCTGATCGCCTGCTTGCTCGCTAGGCAGGCCGCCGGGGAGGAGACGCGGTGCCGTCACCACGCGTGATCTACGAGGCGAAGCCGGGCTCGCCGCTCGAGGTGGATCGGGCGTTCTACGGCCGGCTCGCCGCCGACACCCGCCGCACGCTCGTCGAGCGGTTCGTCGCGCCGCGCCGCTCCGGCCGCGCGTGGGTCGTTCGCGCGGGTCAAGTCTTTCGTATCGTTGCCGTCGAGGGCCCCCAGGTCGCCGACCTCAACGTGTGGAGCCTCGCCAATCCGCGCGAGCGCTTCTGGGCCTCGCGCACGCGCCAGCTCCACCAGGCGCATCTCTCCACGTTCGACCGGCTATGGTCGTGCCTGCCCTATCTGCGGCCGCTCCTGACCATCACCGCCGACACCATCCAGTACGGCATCGACGGCGACGGCGCCGGCTGCCACGATCTCCTCGGCACGCGCTGTGATCCCTACGTGCACAAGCTCCTGAACGGCGAGGAGTTCGATCTCTGCTGCCACTCCAACCTCGTCCGGGCGGTCCGGGGATTCGGCCTCGCCGAGTCCGACGTCCACGACGTGCTCAACGTCTTCCAGGTCACCGGCCTCACCGCGGACGGCCGCTACTTCGTCAAACCGAGCCCGGCGCGGCAGGGCGACTATCTCGAATGCTTCGCGGAGATCGACGTGCTCTGCGCGATCTCCGTGTGTCCCCACGGGGATCTCTCGGTGCCGGTATGGGGCCCGGACGCCGCCGACGCGCTCACGGTGTGCCGCCCGCTCGGCGTCGAGATCTGGCAGCCCGATCCGTCCCTGCTGCGCGAGTGGCGGCCCCTGCCGGTGTCCGACTATCACGGGGGCCACGCGCTGCGCGGCCCCGAGGACGCGTCCCGTGGCTGATCTCGTGACGATTCCCGCCCGTCGCGGCAAGGCCGCGCGCGTGCGCGCGGGCCAGCATGTGCGCGTGGTCAACACCCACGGGGTCCAGGTGGTGGACACCTGGGCGTTCAGCGCCGCCGATCCCACCGAGTGGATGGCGATGGACGCGAGCCGCGCGTGGTTCCTCAAGCTGGTTCCCGCGGTCGGGGACACGTTCCTCACCAACCGCCGTCGGCCCATCCTCACCCTGGTCGAGGACACGTCGGGCGGCGCCCACGACACCCTCATGGCCGCGTGCGACCGCGAGCGCTACGGCCTGCTCGGGGTGAAGGGCCACCACGACAACTGCCGCGACAACCTGCACGCGGCGCTGAGCGAGGTCGGCGTCGCGATTCCCGCCACGCCCTCGCCGCTCAACCTCTTCATGAACATTCCCTGGACGTCGGCGGGCGCGCTGAGCTGGGCGGAGCCGGTGTCGACGCCGGGCAGCTACGTCCGCCTCCGCGCCGAGATGGACTGCCTGGTGGCGTTTTCCGCCTGCCCCCAGGACATCCTGCCCATCAATGGGCGCACCGGGCAGACCACCGAGGCGCACTTCCAGGTCGAATAGGAGGCCAGGCCATGCCCAGTCGCCGGGGTCGTCTCGTGGGCGCGCTCGTGTTGATCGCGGGGTCCGTGATCGTCGCCGCGCCCGCCGGGGCCGTCGAGGAGATCGTCCGCATGGAGACGACCGTGGTGGACTGTCAGGACATGCTCCAGGGGAGCCTGGGCTGCAGGCGGTACATCCACGCCTACACGACCATCAATCCCAACCAGACCAAGGCGGGGCGAACGTTCACCGTCTACACCCAGGCGGAGATCGACGAGCGGCTCCAGAAGGTGAAGACGTCGATGGTCGATCCCGCCATCCAGGCGCTCGCCGAGGAGGTCGCCCAGCTCCGGCGCGCGCTGTCCGAGGTTCACGCCGTGTGCGCGGAGGCGCCGCGCCCGGCGAGCGACTGAGGGCGGCCGGACCCGGTCCCGGTGCGCCGTCGTCCCTCAGCGGTTGGCGCGCGCAAGCACCGCGTGGAGCAGCACGTTCACGCCCGGCGCGGTGTAATCCAGCTCGGCGTGCTCGGCCTCGTTGTGCGAGATGCCGTCGCGGCATGGCGTGAAGATCATCGCGGTGGGCGCGACGCGCGAGATGTAGTACGCGTCGTGCCCGGCCTGGCTCAGGATGTCCCGGTGCGGCACCCCGAGGGTCTGGGCGGCCTCGCGGACCAGGCGCACGCAGCCTGGATCGAAGCGCTCGTTGCCGAACTGCCACTCGCCGGCGATCCGCATCTCGACGTTGGCCCGGCGCGCGCAGTCGGGAATCGCCGCCTTCACCTCCGCGAGCATCTGATCCGCCACCGCGCGCTCGGCGTGGCGCACGTCGCAGGTGAGCTGCGCGTACTCGGAGAGGATGCCCGCCTTGTTGGGCCACGCGATCATGCGGGCCACCGTGGCCTTGCCTTCGGTCGGGTGATACCTCCACCCGATGTCGTTCACCGCGACCGCGAGCATGGCCGCGCCGACCAGCGCGTTCTTCCGCCGGTCCATGGGCGTGGGGCCGGCGTGCGCGGTCTCCCCGTGGATGTCCACGTGCATGCCGCGGGTGGCGTAGCCGCCGACCACGACGCCCACCGGGACGGTCTCCCGGTCCAGGATCGGCCCCTGCTCGATGTGGAGCTCGAAGTAAGCGTCGATGCTCCGCCCGCCCACCGCGGTCTTGCCGTTGTAGCCGATGCGCTCGAGCTCGGCGCCGAATCCCTTGCCGTCGTCATCGCGCAGCCCGAGCACCCAGTCGAGGTCGAACACGCCCGCAAAGGCGCCCGAGGCCACCATGGGCGGGGTGAAGCGCGCACCCTCCTCGTTGGTCCAGCACACGAGCTCGAGCGGCCGCTTCGTGCGCAGGCGCCGGTCGTCGAGCGTGCGCAACACCTCGAGTCCCGCGAGCACCCCCACGATGCCGTCATACTTGCCGCCCGCGAACTGCGTGTCGAGATGGCTGCCCATGAGCACGGGCGGCAGATGGTCCTCGGCGCCAGGGCGGCGCGCGAAGATGTTGCCGACGCGGTCAACCGTCACCGTGCACCCGGCCTCCGTGCACCAGGTGACGAAGACGTCGCGCATCTCCTTGTCCGCGTCGGTGAGGGCGAGCCGGCGGAGGCCGCCCGCCTTGCCGGGCCCGATCTCGCCGGAGCGCATGACGGTGCGCCAGAACCGGCCGGCGTCGATGCCGAGGGTCGTGTCGGCCATGTCGCTGGCAAGAATATCCCACCTGGGTTACAAAAAGGGCGGATGAGTGATCTGCGCAACGCGGTCCTGTCCCGCATCGACGACGAGGAGACCGTCGCGCTGGCGAAGGATCTCATCCGTATCCCGTCTTTCACCACCGAGGAGACGCCGTGCGCGGAGTGGCTCGCCGACTATCTGCGCGGCCAGGGCCTCGAGGTGACGCTCCAGGAGATCGAGCCGGGTCGCAAGCAGACCATCGCGCGCCTGCGCGGCTCCGGCGGCGGCACCTCGATCATGCTGAACGGCCACATCGACATCGATCCCCTGGCGGGCGGCTGGACGCGCGATCCCTTCGATCCCTGGATCGCCGACGGCAAGCTCTACGGCCACGGGATCTACAACATGAAGGCGGGCGTGACCGCCTGCATCATGGCCGGCCTCGCCCTTAAGCGGGCGGGCGCCCGGCTGCGCGGCGACGTGGTGATCGCCTGCGTGGCCGCCGAGCTCAACAGCGGGATCGGGACGCTCTACGCGCTCGGGCACGGCCAGCGCACCGACGTGGCGGTGGTGGCGGAGCCGTACGGGGCGCGGACGATCCTGACCAAGCACACCGGCACCATGGACGTGGTCATCCATACGATCGGGCGGGCCACCCACATCAGCAAGAAGGAGCAGGGCGTGGACGCCATCGGTTTGATGACACGGGCCATCGAGGCCATCAACCGCATGGCGTTCACCCACGTGTACGATCCGGATCTGCCCGGGCTCCCGCGGCTGAACGTGGGATCGATCATCGGCGGCCGCGGCCGCGATCACAACCTTCGCGGCGCCTACACGGTCAGCGATTTCTGCACTGCCTACGTGAACGTGCGGTTCAACGCCAGCCAGACCGGCGACACGGTGCTGGCCGACATCCGGCGTGTGCTGGACGGCCTCGCCGCCGCCGACCCCCGCTTCCAGTACGAAATCGAGTTCCCGCCGCTGCCCGCGCGGGGGCTGGGGCGCCTGGCGAAAGCCGCGGTCGACGTGCCGAAGACCGAGCCGATCGTGCAGATGGTCCGTCGGAATCTCCGTCAGATGACGGGCGCGGAGCCGGAGCACTTCGGCGTGCGGCTGCCCCAGAGCTATGCCGGCAACGACACCACGCATCTCTGGGCCGCGGGCATTCCCTGCTGCCTCTACGGTCCCGGGGGTGGCTACACGGACTATCACGACGTGCACGTCGAGCTCGCCGATCTCCACCTTTGCACGCGCGTCCTCGCCCTCACCGCCCTCGAGGCGGCCCTCTGAGCTACGTCGACCCGTCCACCGGCCGCACCTATCCGCTCGACGAGGCGCGCTGGCGCGGGGAGGGCGGCCACTACCTGAACCTGGAGCCGGCGCCCGGCCTCACCCGGCGCGACATCGACGGGTCGCGCTTCACCGTGTGGCGCTATGCGAAGGCGCTCCGGGTGGACGTCAAGGATGCGGTCAGCCTCGGCGAGGGCTGGACGCCGCTCGTGCCCGGCGAGTGGGACGGTGCGCCCGTGCAGTGGAAGCTCGAGCTCACCATGCCGACGGGCTCGTTCAAGGATCGCGGCATGACGGTGATGGTGAGCTACCTCAAGAGCCGCGGCGTCACGCGCGTGCTCGAGGACTCCTCGGGCAACGCCGGCGCGTCGCTCTCCGCCTACGCCGCCGCCGCGGGCATGGCCTGCCGCATCCTCGTGCCGGAGACCGCGTCCTACCCCAAGATCGCGCAGATCGCCGCGGCCGGCGCCGAGGTCGTGACGATTCCCGGCTCGCGCCAGGACGTGGCGGAGGCGGCGCTGCGCCAGAGCGCGGGGATCTTCTACGCGAGCCACAACTGGCAGCCGTTCTTCGTGGAGGGCACGAAGACGCTGGCCTACGAGCTGTGGGAGCAGCTGGGCTTCCGCGCCCCCGACAACGTGGTGGTGCCCCTGGGCTACGGCAGCAATGTGCTCGGCTGCGACCGCGGGTTCGGCGAGCTCGCGCGCCGCCATGAGATCGGCAAGGCGCCGCGCCTCTTCGGCGTGCAGGCGGCGAACTGCGCGCCCTACCACGCCGCGTTCCGGGCGGGCGCCGATCACCTCGTGCCGACACCGATCGCCTCCACCGTCGCGGAAGGCATCGCCTCGGCGAAGCCCACACGCGTGGCCGAGGTGCTCGCGGCGGTGCGGGGCTCGGGCGGCGCGATTGTCGCGGTGACGGAGGACGAGATCGTGGCCGCCCTGCGCGCCCTCGCCCGGCGCGGCCTCTACGTGGAGCCCACCGCGGCGGCGGCGGCCGCCGGGCTTACCCAGCTCCTCGCCACCGGCGTCATCGAGCGCGACGAGACCACCGTGCTCGTGCTCACCGGCTCGGGGCTCAAGGCCTCCGAGCGCATCGGCGAGCTGCTCGGCATCCGCGCGCCCCGCGGGTAGCCGCCGCGCGTTGCCGCGTTCCGCCGCGCTGGGTACCATGGCGCATGGCCACCGTCCTCGCCGTCAACGCGGGTTCCTCGAGCCTGAAGTTCGCCGCATTCGCGCCGGGCGATCCGCCGCTCCGGCGTGTCACGGGGAGCATCGATCGCATCGGCCAGCCGGCGGCCACGCTGACCATCGACGGCGGCGCGCGCCGTGAGGCGGTCGCGCCGGATCACGCCGCCGCGCTGCCCCTGCTCGTCGACGCGCTCGGCGCGCGTGGCATCACGGTGGACGCGATCGGCCATCGGCTGGTGCACGGGGGCCCGCGGTTCCTCGCGCCCACTCGCGTGTCGGGAGAGCTCCTGGAGGAGCTACGGCGCATCAGCCCGTTCGATCCCGAGCATCTCCCCGCCGAGATCGCCCTGATCGAGGCCTGTGCGCGGCACTTTCCCGGTCGCCCGCAAGTCGCGTGCTTCGACACCGCGTTCCATCGCGACCTGCCACGGGCGAGCCGCCTGCTCGCCATCCCCCGGAAGTACGAGGCGAAGGGTATCTGGCGCTACGGCTTTCACGGGCTCTCCTACGCGTACCTCACGCGCGCGCTCGCCCGCGAGCCGGGGGGGCTGCCCGCGCGGCTCGTCATCGCGCATCTCGGCAACGGCGCGAGCATCACCGCCATCCGCGACGGCAAGAGCGTGGACACCACGATGGCCTTCACGCCCACCGCGGGCCTGCCCATGAGCCGGCGCTCCGGCGATCTCGATCCCGGCCTCGTCGCCTATCTCGCGCGCACGGAGGGGATGACCACGGAGCAGTTCCACGAGATGGTGAACACGCGCTCCGGCCTGCTCGGGATCTCGGAGACCAGCGCGGACGTGCGGGATCTCCTTGCCCGGGAGGGCGCGGACGTCCGCGCCGCCGAGGCGCTCGCCGTCTTCTGTCAGGCCGTACGCAAGACGATCGGCGCCCATGCCGCGGTGCTGGGCGGGCTGGACGCGCTGGTGTTTGCGGGCGGTATCGGCGAGCATGGCGCGGTGATCCGGGCGCGAGCGTGCGAGGGACTCGGGTTCCTCGGGATCGTGCTGGACCCCGCGCGCAATGCCGAGCACGCCGGCCTCATCTCGACGGGGCGGGTGGCGGTCCGGGTGATGCGAACCGATGAGGAGGTCGAGATCGCAGCCTCGACCTGGGAGGTACTGGGCTCATGATCAGGAGGCCGATGTTCGTTCTCGCGCTCGGGTGGCTCGTCGCCGCCCTGCTGGCGCCCGGCGCGCCCGCCTGGGCCGCCGACACCGCGCAGGAGGAGGCCAACAAGAAGGTGGTGGTGGACTTCTACGAGAAGGCCATCAACCAGAAGGACTTCGAGGCGGCGTCGAAGCATTTCGGCGATCGCTACGTCCAGCACAACCCCGGGGCGCCCGACGGGCCCGAGGGGCTCAAGGCCTTCCTCGGCTTCCTCAAGGAGAAGTTTCCGCAGTCGAGGAGCGAGATCAAGCGTGTGTTCGCCGACGGCGACTACGTGATCCTCCACGTGCACGCGGTGCGCGAGCCGGGCACGCGCGGCTCGGCCATCGTGGACATCTTCAAGCTCGAGGGCGGCAAGATCGTCGAGCACTGGGACGTCGTGCAGCCGATCCCGGAGAAGGCGGCCAACAGCAACGGCATGTTCTGATGCCGCGCGCTTACGGGGCGAGCGTCCAGTAGAAGCGCTTGTTGTCGCGGCCCTTGTTCTCGCGCTTGACGATGTGCGCGCGACCGATCTCCGCGGTGTCGTGAGGATGGGTGCCGCCGCAGGCCTGGGCGTCGAAGCCGTCGATGGTGACTACCCGCACCTGGCCGTTGACGATCGGCGGCCGCACGTTCAGGGTGCGGATGAGGTCGGGGCGGGCCTGATACTCGGCTTCGGGGATGACCGTGGCGGCGATGCCCCGGGGGGCGGCGAGGGCGTCGTTGACGCGCGCTTCCAGCTCGGCCGCCGCATCGAACCCCGCGCGGAGGCGCAAGTCGATGCGCGAGCGGTCGGGGCCGAGCTGCACGCCGGTGATGAGCCCGTCGAAGTGGCGCTGCGCCACCGTGTTCACCACGTGCATGAGCGCGTGGTGGCGCATGAGCGCGTAGCGGTAGGGCCAGTCGAGCATGCCACGCACCGCGGTGCCCGCCGCCGCATCGCGCCCCACGTGATGCCAGAGCCGGCGGCCGTCCTCGTCCTCTCGCACCGCGGTGACGGTGAGTGGCCGGTCCTCCACGACGAGCTCGCCGCGATCCTGAGGCTGTCCGCCGCCGCCCGGATAGAATGCGCTGTGCGAGAGCGCCCACCAGCCGTCGGCGCTCGCCACGACACGGGCGTCGAACTCACGCAGGTAGGCGTCCTCGAGGTAGAGGCGTAGGGTCATCGGATGAGCCGCGAGAGCCGAGTATAGGCGAGGAGCCCATCGCATGTACGTGCCGAAGCACTTCGACGCGCCCGACCAGGCCTGGTGCCACGCCCTCATCGAGCGCGAGGCCTTCGCGCTGCTGGCGTCGACCGGCGGTGATGGAGCGCCGTTCGCCACGCATCTGCCCCTGCTGCTCGACGGCCACCGCGGGCCGCGCGGCACGCTGGTGGGGCATCTCGCGCGGGCCAACCCACACGCCCGGCTGCTCGCCGAGGGCGCGCCCACCCTTGCCGTGTTCCAGGGTCCGCACGCCTATGTCTCGCCGGGCTGGTACCGCGTTCACCCGAGCGTGCCCACCTGGAACTACGTGGCCGTGCACGTCTACGGCCGTCCGGTAGTCGTCGAGGAGCCCGCGAGGGTGAAGGCACTGCTCGACCGGCTGGTGAAGACGTACGAGGGCGGGCGAGCCGAGCCCTGGCGCTTCGACGCGCTGCCGACGGACTACGTCGACGGGATGATCCGCGGCATCGTGGCGTTCGAGCTGCCCATCGATCGGCTCGAGGGGAAGGCCAAGCTCAGTCAGAACCGCGGCGCCGAGGACCGCGCGAGCGCCATCCGGGGGCTCGAGGCGACGGCCGATCCGCTCGCCGCCGCCACCGCCGCGCTCATGCGGCAGGCGATGAAGGGCTGAGGCCGGCGCCTCCCCGCTAGCCCGCGGCGAGTCGGCGCCGCACGTCGGGCAGCACCGTGGTGCCGAGGAGCTCGATGCCGGCGAGCACGTCCTTCTGCGGCATGCCGGGCCAGCTCACGCGCATGGTGGCGTGCGTGGCGCCGGCCTTCGCCTGCGCGAGCAGCGCCTCCGTGACCTCGGCGGGCGAGCCCACCGCGAACCGGTTGCGTGCGAGCCGCCGAAGCTGCTCCTCGGGCGACGCCGTGGGGTCGAGCGTGATGCCGGGAATGCCCCACGAGAGATACGCCGCATACTTCTCCAGCAGGTAGGGCGCCGCCCGCCGGATCGCCGCGTCCTCGTCGGCCGCGCAGGAGACTTCGAGGAGCCGGCCGATCTCGGCCGCGGCGGGCCGGCCCGCTGCCGCCCGCGCCGCCGCGAAGGTGCGGACCTGGCTCGCGAACTCGTCGACGGTGGGCACGGGCACCACGAGCCACCCGTCGGCGATGCGCGCGGCGCGCTCGATGCCCGCGTGCACTTGTGAGCCGACCAGGATGAGCGGGCGCGGCGTCTGGAGCGGGCGCGGGCGGATCGTGACATTGTCGAGGGTCCAGTGGGGGCCGTGATGGGTGACCTCGTCCTCGGTCCACAGCCGGCGGATCAGCTCCACGCCCTCGGTGAGCCGGCCCACCCGCTCGGCCATCCGCACGCCGAAGATCGCGAACTCCTCGCTGCGATAGCCGAGCCCGACGCCAAGCGTGAATCGGCCGCCAGTGGTGACGTCCAGGAAGGCGGCGAACTCGGCGATCTCGACCGGGTTGTGGAGGGGCAGCAGGACCAGGTTGGTGCCGAAGGCGAGCCCCTCCGCTTCCGCGGCCAGGCGCTGCAGCATGGGCAGCAGCGGAAAATAGTGGAAGCCCGGCGTGGCATGATGCTCGCCGCCCCAGATGGAGTCGAAGCCGAGGGCGCGGATCATGCGCGCCTGCTCGAGCGTCTCCGCGAAGCGGCGCGCGGGATCGTCGCCGCGGGGATGCTGCGCGTTCAGGTAGACGCCGAGCTTCATGGCTCCTGGGATGGTATGCGATCATACGAGTGGGAGACAATCCCCGAGGACAGCGATGCCCACGCAGGCGCAGAAGGCGGCGACGTTCCGGGCCCTCCACGAGCGGGCGGGGGCCTTCATCATTCCCAACCCCTGGGACGCGGGCACCGCGCGTCTCCTCGCGAGCCTCGGCTTCGAGGCGCTGGCCACCACCAGCCTGGGTCTCTCGAACATGCTGGGCAAGGTCGACGGCACCAATGCGGTCAGTCGCGCCGAGGTGCTCGCCAACTGCCGCGTGATTGCGGAGGCGACCGACCTGCCCGTGAACGCCGACCTGGAGAACGGCTACGCGCACGAGCCGCGCGCCGCCGCCGAGATGCTCCGGCTCGCCGCGGAGGCCGGCGTGGTCGGCGGCTCCATCGAGGACGCCACCGGCGAGGCCGATCGGCCCATCTACGACTTCGCCCATGCGGTGGAGCGCGTGCACGCGGCAGTGGAGGTGGTGCGCAAGCTGCCCGTGCCGTTCGTCTTCACCGCGCGGGCCGAGAACCTGATTCACGGCCGCCTCGACCTCGACGACACCATCCGGCGGCTCCAGGCCTTCGAGAAGGCGGGGGCCGACGTGCTCTACGCGCCGGGGCTCCGCGACCTCGCCACCATCCGCACCGTGGTGTCATCCGTCGGCAAGCCGGTCAACGTGGTGATGAGCCACGGCGATCCCGCGCTGACGCTGGCCGAGCTGTCCGCGGCGGGCGTGAAGCGCATCAGCGTGGGCGGCTCGCTCTCGCGGCTCGCCCTCGCCGCCTTCCTCCGCGGCGCCCGCGAGATGAAGGACCGCGGCGGGTTCACCTGGATGCGGGAAACGATTCCGGGCAAGGACCTGAAGGAGGTCTTCGGCAAGTGGTCGTGACGGGTCGCCCCCGGTCGTGAGCGATTTCGGCGCCAGCGAGCGGCTGCGGGCGGCGTTCGAGATCTCGCCCACCATTCTCACCGTCACCGACGTCGAGACCGGCCGCATCCTCGAGGTCAACGAGGCGTTCCTCCACGTCACCGGCTATCACCGCGACGAGGTGATCGGCCGCACCGTCCCCGAGATCGGGCTCTGGACGGACCCGGCGCAGCGCGAAGCGGGGCTGGCCGCCCTCCGCGCGGGTCGGCCCGTGCGGGGCGTGGAGGCGCGCTTCCGCACGAAGCGGGGGGACGAGGTGTGGGCAGTCGCCTCCGCGGAGATGGTGCAGATCGAGGGCCGGCGTTGCGTGGTCACCGCGCTCATGGACATTACCGACCGCGTGCGGGCGGAGACCGCCCTCCGCGAGAGCGAGCGGCGCTTCGCCCAGGCCTTCAACGCGAATCCCCTGCCGATGTCCATCGTGAGCCTGCGCGACGGCCGGCACCTCGCCGTCAACGAGGCGGCGCTGCGGCACAGCGGCTACACGCGCGAGGAGATGCTGGGACGCACCAAGCCGGAGCTGGGATTCTGGGTCGCCGAGGGCGAGCGCGACCGCCTGCTCGACAAGCTGCGCGGGGGCGGGCAGGCGCGCGACTTCGAGGCGACGTTCCGCACCAAGACGGGCGAGCACCGGTTTCTGCTCGTGAACTCCGAGGTCGTGACCTACGCCGGAGAGCCCGCCGTGCTGAGCGTGTCCCTCGACATCACCGAGCGGAAGCAGTACGACGCCGAGCGCGAGAGCCGGCGGCGCGAAGCCGAGGCGCTCACCCGGGCCAAGGACGAGTTCCTCGCCATGCTCGGCCACGAGCTCCGGAATCCCCTGGGTACCATCACCAACACGCTGGGCATCCTGGATCGTGAGGTCGCCGACGGGGACACGCGGCGCCTCCTCGGCGTCATCGGCCGCCAGACCGCGCACCTGAGCCGACTGGTCGACGATCTTCTCGACGTGGCGCGCGTCACGTCGGGGAAGATCGCGCTGCAGCGGCAGCCCCTCGATCTGCGCGCGCTCGCCCAGGGCTGCCTCGACGCGCTCGTCCAGGCCGGGCGCACCCGCCACCACACCGTCACCGTGGAGGGACCGCCCCTGCGCGTGAGCGGCGATCCCGCGCGCCTGGAGCAGGTGGTCAGCAACCTCCTCGACAATGCTCTCAAGTACACGCCGCCCGGTGGGCAGGTGACGGTCCGGATCGAGCGGGTCGAGGGAGATGCCGTGCTGTACGTGCGCGACAGCGGCGAGGGGATTCGCGCGGACCTCCTCGAGCGCATCTTCGATCTCTTCGTGCAGGAGCCGCAGGCGCTCGACCGCACGCGGGGCGGCCTCGGCCTCGGGCTCACGCTCGTGCGCCGGCTCGTGGAGCTGCATGGCGGCTCGGTGGCGGCGGCCAGCGCGGGACCGGGGCGCGGCAGCGAGTTCAGCATCCGCCTGCCCCTCCTCGCGGAGGAGGACGTGCCCCCGCCGGCCCCCGAGGGCGGGCTCGGTCCGGCGGCGCCGCGCCCCCACCGGATCCTCGTCGTGGAGGACAGCGCCGACGCGCGCGAGACCTTGAGCATGCTGCTCCGCCTCTCCGGTCACGAGGTCGAGACATCCGAGGATGCGGCCGAGGGCCTCGAGAAGCTCGGCGCCTTCGCGCCGGACGTCATGCTCGTGGACATCGGGCTGCCCGGCATGGACGGCTACGACCTCGCGCGGCGCGTGCGGGCACGGCCGGAGGCGCGCGGTGTCGTGCTCATCGCATTGACCGGCTATGGGCAGGTCGAGGATCGACGCCGAGCGCAGGCCGCCGGCTTCGATCTCCACCTCACCAAGCCGATCGATCCCGACCGGCTGGAGAAGGTCCTCGGCGAGATCGCGCGCGGCTAGCGCGCGCGGGGTTTCAGGAGCGCGTTCCGGAGGTTCTCCACCTGCTGGGAGAAGGCCATGCCCCCGCGCGCCGTCATCGGCGTCTGCTCGGCCAGCCCGGTGTGCAGCTCCACGAACACCGGCCCGTCCGCGGTCAGCAGCTCGGGGAGGCGGCGCTTGAAGTCCTCGAGATCGTCGATCATCGCGACGACCCGATAGCCCGCGCCCTTCGCCATCATGACGAAGTCCACGTCGAGCCCGCCCGGGATGCCCTGCGCGCCGGAGGTGTGGTACACGCCGTTCTTGAACAGGAGGTGCACGAAGTTGCGCGGGGCCGCGCCCGCGTTGGTGGCGAGGGAGCCGAGCTGCATGAGGAGCGAGCCGTCCCCGTCGAGGACGATCACGCGGCGGTCGGGACGCGCGAGGGCCAGCCCCAGCCCCATGGACGAGGCGCCGCCCATGAAGCCGACGCAGCCCACCGACAGATCGTCGGGCGCGATGGTACGCCACGCGGGCGCGGTGGTCATGGTGGGCACGCAGATCGCGCGGCCGCGGACCGCCGCGATCACCCGGAGCACGTCCTCCGGCTTCATGGGCTTCTGGTCGGTCGCCGTGCCGGAGGCCATCAGCTCGTCTCCAGCCCGACGAGGACGGCGGCGGGTCCGCGCCGCTCGCGGCTGAGCCGGTAGTACTCCGGGATCAGGTGCACGTCGTTCGGTCCCTCGAGGCGCGCGTGCGGCACGCCGAAGGTGTCGAGGAGGGGCTCACAGTAGCGGACCATGGAGTGCCGTGACTCGCGCGGGTCCTTGTGCTTCTCGCGGCTCAGCAGGCCGATCATGTAGAACATCGGCACCCGGCCGTCCATCGCGACTCCTCGAAGAGTGTTGATTGACGCGTACAGGCCCGCGTGCTGGATCATCAGGACCACGGGCTCGCCGCCCATGTAGAGGCCGGCGCCGATGGCGGTGGCCTCGTCCTCGGTGGCGCAGGTCACCACCCGGATGGACTCCTCCTTGTCGAGCGCGGC
>DASTYT010000056.1 GCA_035764725.1 Candidatus Methylomirabilota bacterium
TGTCGACTTCCTTCTGCACGCGGCCCGGCACGTGCGCCGCACCCACAGTGTCCGAGACAACGCCATTCCTGGGTGAAGTCTGGTAAACGAAAGGCCGCGGAACCGACCAACTCGTCGACCTCTACTCGATCCGCACGTACAGACGCAAATAGAGGTCATGGATGCCGAGCGCGTGAAGGGGCATCTCGATGATCGATTCCGGGCGCACCAGGGGCGGAACCGGAATCCGCACGATCCTCTCGGTGACGATTCGACCCTGCCCGCGACAGCACACGCACGGAAAGAGCCACATGCGGCCGCTTCCGCCGCACTCGAAGCACGACTCGACACCCGGCACCGCGATCGGCACCTCGGCCCCGCGAGACGCCTCCTCCGGCGTCAGGATGACCTCGACGGTGAGTCCCTCGGGCCCCTCGGTCTTTGGAAGTCCGATGCCGGTGAAGTTCCGGAACACGCGCTCAAGCAGGGCGTCGAAGGACGGCCGGACCGCCAATGGTTCGTCCAGCAACCGGCTCCATGGTGCGCTCGGTTGGTCAGCAAATCGCGCGGGCGCACGCTCTTGCCACGCCGCCAGTTCCGCATCGTGGCGGCGCCGTGCCTGCGGGTCGGCGAGGACGGCGTACGCCTCGGCCACCTTCTGGAAGGCGACAGTACTCTGCTCGCCCGCCACATCCGGGTGAAGAATCCGCGCGAGATCGCGATACCGCGCCCGTATGCCCGAAGGGCTCTCGGACTGGGACACCCCCAGGATCAGATAGTAGTTGTGCTGAGCCATCGTCACCTCGGCGGTAGCGGTTCCGCGACTCTCCTCGGTGGTAGTCAGGCAGTCTGGATCTTGATCTGTCGCGGTTTGGCTTGCTCCGCCTTGGGCAGGCGCAGCCGCAGAACTCCGTGTATGAGCGTCGCCTGGATCTGGGCCTGGTCGATCGCCTCAGACAGCGTGAAGCTGCGCTGGAACGTTCCCGCAGGGTACTCGTGAACAACCGCGACCTCGTTCGACCCCTGCTGCGGCTCCGTGTGACCGGTGATCGTCAGCACACCCTCGTGGAGATCAATCGTCAGATGCCCAGGCTTGACGCCCGGCATGTCGGCGAGCACGGTGAGGGCTTCTGAAGCCTCGAAGATGTCCACCGGAGGAGTGAGCAGCACCCCTGGCCGAGTGCCCTCGGTGGTAGTCACGATGTCGCGCGGGCCCTGCGCCTGCAATCCCTGAGTCTGTTCCGTCGCCATGGTTGCCCTCCCTGCGTTGGCTCGTTGTTTCGCTACGAAGTCTGAACCGTCACGCGCCTCGGCTTGGCGGCTTCGTGCTTGGGAAGCGTCAAGGTGAGGACACCGTCGACGTACTTGGCGTCGACGCGTGCGCCGTCGAACGATTCCGGAAGGGTCACGCTCCGGCTGAACGCGCCTTCGGCTCGCTCCTTCCGGTGGTAGCTGACCCCTTGCTCCTCGGGAGACTGTCGCGTGCCCGAGACAGCAATCGTCTGATGGACCACCGAGACGTCGAGTTTGGCCGCGTCGACCCCGGGGATCAACGCGCGGACATAGTAGTGGTCCCGGTCTTCCGAGACGTTCATCGGCGGGAAGACCCCGGACGTCGATCCCTCGCCGGCCGCGCCCGTGAGCCGCTCGAGCAGGCTTTCCATATCCCGCCGCATCTGGCCGAAGCTGTTCGTTGGGGTGTTCCAGGCGACGCTCCAAGGTCTAAGTTGTCGGACGATCATCGCGGGCTCTCCTCCACTCGCTTCTCCGCTCGGTTTACGTGATCTGCGCTCGGCTTACGTGATCCGTGCCCGACGGTAGAGCGGCACCGGCGACACCCCAGCCTTCGAGAGAGCTCATGGAGCATCTCGTAGCAATACGGGCAGTCCCACGGGAGCAGCCCCACCAATTGCCCGGACCTACGTTTGCGCGCGTCACTCGCCACGTCACTGCAGCTCCTTCCTCCTTTCGTCTCGTCAGCGCGATCTTCGGAGGCAAACTTCGAGCACCCACTCATCTTGTTCTGAATGTCGCGGAAAAGATCGAGATCTATTAGTGTTCCAAATGGACGCCAACGCTCGATCGGCATTGTCTCAACCTCCTTGCTGCTCGACTCGCCGGCCCCTTGCTGGCCTTCCGCGACTTCATCAGGCCCTCCCTTCCTCCTTGACTGATGTTGCCTTCGGGCGGGTCTCCCCTGCCGCTCGTTAGCACTTGTAGACGACGAGTGCCAATCAGTCAAGTTCTCGAGGTATTGTTAGATAAATCAACGTGTTGAGATCGTCAGTGCCCTGTGCCCGGGCTGCACACTATTTGGGCAGTCCTACGAAGGAAAATCCCGGTGTCGGATCAGATTCGAGAGAACCTCGCGGACCCCCGTTTTTGCAATCATGGGGTGCGCCGGGAACCGCTCTCGCTCCTATCTTGTCGCCGTGAGGCTCCGTGCCCGCCCCTTTTTGCTCATGGGAAGTAGAAGGAGACAACAAGCACGCCCGTATTGGCCTCGAAGCCGCGGTTCGGCTGTGACGTGTTGCCGTTCGAGACGTGCACGATGCGGTACCCGGCGTAGATCGCGGTCCGGTCTGTGACGGAGAGTGAGGCGCCGACACCGCCATAGAGACGGAAAGCGAAGCTCGAGTCGATCTCGACTACACGCAAACTCGTGCCGCCCGCCGCCGCGCCGACCTCGACGTAGGGGACGAAACGGCCGAGCGAGAGGAAATTGATAGCCCGCGGCCAGGCCGAGCCCCGCCCAGTACCCGGACGCTCGACCGAAGTACTGCTGATAGATGGGCTCGATCCCGACTTCGAGCGCTCCGTATAACGGCCCGTCCCTGCCGACGGTGCCAAAGGGTACTCACGACGCGCGACCGTCGACCCACCAGAAATCCCGTCGCTAGGGAAGTGGTGACCCCGGCGGGATTCACAGGCGATAGCCCGGTAGAAAGACGTGGAGTTATCCCAGTCGCCTAGATACCAAAACCGAGGGAGTAAGCAGTAGCAAGGATCCGGGGCTTTGTTAGAAGGAGGCAAGTACCGGCAGGGTATCGGTTCAGCCGGAGGGGCCCTAGGGGGCCTTCCCTACGCTCCGTACATAGCCCGGACAGGAGGCAGGACAAGCATACGGTCCTGGCTACATGCTGGGCCGGCCTCTTTCGAGGGCTACGGGCCTTTGGGGGGGCGGACGCGCCTTGCTCTACCTTTTCGGCGGCAGCCTTAGGGCCATAGCTGGAAGAGGTGGTCCGAAGTCGCACCCACCAGCCAGATTTCTTTGAACGCTGCCTCCGCCAAGAGATCGCGCAGAACCTGCCGCGCGTGGAGGGCGAAGCCTGTCGCCATACCGCCCGGAACGAGATCAACTAGCAGAATGAACTCCGGCCTCTGCGTGGCCGGATATCGATTTCTCTTCCTTTCAACCGCATACCGAATCAGGTGAACAGCATCATCCGGGGTCAACTCTATCTCCGCCGCGCCCATTGCGTTCAGCGAAGCCCAGCACGGTCCGTCGTAGAGCACCGTCACCCGATACCGCTCTTTGCGTCCTCGGTCCGCCGATCTCGCTACAACATCGACGTCTGATCCGTCTACCTTGTCGAACGTGGCCCATGCACGGCCCGAGAGGTTGGCAATCCGCTTCGCGGCCTCAACCTCATCGGCCGCCTGATTTCTCTTCCATTCGGTCCGCCGCGCCCCAATCCTAAACGTGCCAGTCTCCGTCGGACCCGAGGAAGCAAGTTGCACGCTCCCGGCGCCTGATTTCACGGCTTTCCGGGTTATCCATGGTCTGTTACAAGTTTCGGGTCTGCATCGAGCGCAGGTCAAAGGAGCCCCCGGGTTGGGAGCCCCGCGGTAACATCCCGCACAGAACCCGCACAACGGCGGCCCTGGACGCGGCGTAAAGGTGGTCGGGGTGAGAGGATTTGAACCTCCGACTCCCTGCTCCCAAAGCAGGTGCGCTACCAGGCTGCGCTACACCCCGAATGTTGAAGGGATCTTACCACGGCGGGCGCGGGGGGCCCGGTGCTCTGGCCTCAGGTGCGGCCGGCCAGGCTCGCCACCGCCTCCGCGAGCCGCATGGGATCGAGCGGCTTCGAGAGGTGCATGCGATAGCCGGCGGCGAGGGTGCGCGCCACGTCGGCGCTGTGCGCGTAGGCGGTGACCGCCACCGCCGGCATCACCGTGCCCGTCGCCTCGCGCAGCTCGCGGATGAGCTGTATCCCGTCCATGCCGGGCATGCCGAGGTCGGACACGAGCACGTCGGGCGCGTCCGCCTTCACGGCCTCGAGGGCCTCCGAACCGGACCGCGCCGCAGTCACGCGCGCACCGCAATGTCCCAGCGCCACCGAGGCGAGCGCGAGCGAGTCGACGTCGTCGTCCACCACGAGCACGTGTACGCCGTCGAGGCTCACCTGCCCCTCGCGGCTGATCGCCGCCGGGAACTCCGCCGGCCGGGCCGCCGTGGCCAGCGGGAGTGTCACCGTGAAGGTCGAGCCCTGCCCCTCTCCGCGGCTCGCCGCGTCCACGCGGCCGCCGTGCAGCTCGACGAGATGCCGGACGATGGCCAGGCCGAGGCCGAGCCCCGTGTGCGCGCGGGCCGTCGAGCTATCCGCCTGGCGAAACTTCTCAAACACGTGCGGGAGGAACTCCGGGCGGATGCCCTGACCGGTGTCGGTGACCACGAGCGCCGCGTGGGCGCCCCGCGCCTCCACATTCACGGTGATGCGCCCGCCCTCGCCGGTGAACTTGATCGCGTTCGAGATCAGGTTGGCCGCGACCTGCTGCAGCCGCGCGAAGTCGCCCTCCACGTGGACGGGGGCGCGCTCGGCACGCACGACGACGTCGAGACCCTTGGCATGCGCGGAGACGCGCAATCCCTCCACCGCGGCCTGGGTGACGTCGGCGAGGTCGAGGACATTCCGCTCCAGCGTGAGCTTGCCCGCGATGATCCGCGACACGTCGAGGAGGTCCTCGATCAGCTGGGCCTGGATCCGGCAGTTCCGCTCGATGGCGTCGAGGCCGCGCGCGGTCGTCCCCTCGTCGCTCTTGCCCGACTGCAGCACTCGCACCCAGCCCAGCATCGCGTTGAGCGGCGTGCGGAGCTCGTGGGAGAGCGTGGCGAGGAAGTCGTCCTTGGCGAGGTTCGCCTCCTCGGCCTGGGCACGGGCCGCGCGCTCCCGTCCCAGCAGCTCCGCCCGGGCGCGCTCGAGCCGGCGGCGCTCAGTGACGTCGATCGCGATCACGATGCATGCGCGATGCTTGCCGAACCGGATGGGCGTGGCGGTCAGCTCCACGTCCATGTCGGTGCCGTCGCGGGTGCGGTGCCGCCAGACGCCGATCTGCCCCGGGACACCGTCGAGCTGAGTCAGCACGGCGGGCACGTCGGCGGGCGCGTGGAGATCGCCGATGCGCATGGCCAAGAAAGCCTCGCGCGAGTAGGCATAGCGCTCGACCGCGGCGTCGTTCACCGCCACGATAGTGGACGCGTCCATGTCCACCACCCAGGCCGGCAGCGGATTGCGCTCGAACAGCACGCGATAGCGCGCCTCGGAATCACGCAGGGCCTCCTCGGCGCGCCGTAACCGCAAGAGCGCCCCGACCGTGGCCACGAGCACCGGCGGCTCTACCGGCTGGGTCAGGTAGCTGTCCGCCCCCGCGTCGAGGCTGCGCACTGTGTCCTGGCTGTGGACGAACGTGGCGGACACCTGGAGCACGAGGATCGTCGCGGTGTCGGGATTGCCCTTGAGCCGGCGGCACACCTCGTACCCGCTCATGTCGGGCAGCTTCACGTCGAGCACGATGAGGTCGGGCTTGCGCTCGAGGCAGAGGCGCAGCGCGTCCCCGGCGGTGGTCGCCTCGATGACGTCGTACCCCGCTTGCATGAGGACCCGGGAGACCGCGTACCGGTTCGCCGGTTCGTCGTCCACGGTGAGGATCAGTCCCGGCCGGGGCGCGCTCACGGCCGGAGCCCCGCCTTCATCCAGGTCTCCTGGAGCACGGCGAGCGCATCGTCGCTCGACGTCTGGTCCTTCGACAGCACCGCGACGGCCCGGCGCTCCAGCTCGCCCCGCTCGTCGGGCTCGAGCACCTTGGACGTCACCACCACGACCGGGATGTCCGCGCTCGCGGGGTCGTCCTTGAGCTGGATCAGGAGGTCGAGCCCCGACACGTCCGGCATCACCAGGTCGAGGAAGATGATGTCGGGGTGGCGGTCGCGCGCCGCACGCAGCCCGTCGACACCGTTGGGCATCTCCGTCACCCTGCATCGCACCTGGCTGAGCAGGCGCTTCAGCACGTACCGCGCCACGTCGTCGTCGTCGATGATAAGGGCTTCGGGCAGTCGCCGCCCGCCCGCCAGTCGCTCCAGCTCCCCCAGGAACCACTCACGAGTCACGGGTTTCAGCGCGTAGCCGTCCGCGCCCAGCGCCAGCGCCTTGCGCCGGTCGTCGACATTGCTCACCACCGCCACGGGAATCGCCTGGGTGGCCGGCTTGCTGCGCAGCTCGGCGAGGAAATTCCAGGCTTCCTCCCCGTCGAGCAGAATGTCGAGGATGATCGCCTCGGGCTCCTCCATGGCGAGGGCGCGACGCGCATCGCGCAGGCTGCGCGCCGGGACCATCCGGAACTCGGACTCCCGCAAGTAGCGAGCGTAGATGGTAAGCAGGCGGGGGTCGTTCTCGACCACGAGCACCGGACGCCCCAAGGGCGCCGCCTCTGCCGCCGCCTCGGCCTCGGCTTCGATGGAGACGGGCGCGGCGGCGAAGACGCAGGGAATCGTCGCGGTGAACGTGGAGCCGATACCGGGTTCGCTCACCAGGGTGATGCGCCCGCCCAGGAGATGGGTCAGCTTCCGCGCCAGCGGCAGGCCGAGCCCGGTGCCCTTCACACGGGCCTGAAGGGTATGCTCCACCTGGGCGAACTCCTCGAATATGCGCTCCTGATCCTCGGGCGCGATGCCGATGCCGGTGTCGGAGACCGCGAAGGCCACGGCGACGCCGCCGTCGGCGAGGGTGGCGCTCACCCGCACCTCGCCGCTCTCGGTGTACTTCAGCGCGTTCGAGATGAAGTTCCGCAAGATCTGGGAGACCTTGCCCTCATCGGTGTGGAGCGGCGGGATGCCGGCGGCGGGCTCGAAGACCAGGCGAAGCGACTCGTTCACGAGGAGCGGCCGCAGCATGCCGCGGAGCGCGCCGAACAGGCTCTCGACCTCGAACTCCACGGGCCGCACCGTCACCTTGCCCGCCTCCACCTTGGCGAGGTCGAGAAGATCGTTGACGAGCTCGGTCAGATCCCGCGCGCCCTGACGGATGAAGCCGACCTGCTTCTCCTGCTCGGGGGTGAGCGGACCGTCCATCCGCTCCAGCAGGAGGTGCGAGAGCGCGGTGATGGAGTTGAGCGGCGTCCGGAACTCGTGGCTCATGTTGGAGAGGAACCGCGACTTCAGCTCGTCGGCCCGGCGGAGGTGATCGGCCTTCTCGTCGAGCTCGGCGTAGAGTGCGACCACGCCGCGGTTGGTGTCCTCGAGCTCGCGATTGAGATACTCGAGCTGCTCCTTCCGGACGCGCAGCTCCTCGAGGGCCTGCAGCAGCTCCTGGTTCTGGCGCTGGATCTCCTCCAGGGGCCCGCGCGGTGCTTCGCGGGCGAGCTCCCGTCCCATCGCGGCGATCTCGGTCGGCCCGGCGAGCGGCGCGCCGGGCGGCAAAAGCTTGCGCAGCAGCACCTGCGTGCCGCGGCCGGGCGCCGAAGCGATCTCGAACTGGTCCATGAGGCGCTTCGCGCCCATGATGCCGAGGCCCATGCCGGTCGTCGACCGATAGCGCCCCTCGAGCACACTGGCGAGATCGGCGATGCCGCGCCCGCGGTCGGAGACGAGGGTCTCGAAGAGCTGGGGCGCGGTCCGGCCCTCCACCGCGAACTCGACCGTGCCGCCGCCCGCGTAGCGGAAGGCGTTGCGCGCGATCTCGGACACCGCGGTGGCGATCCGCGTCTGGTCCTGGGTGTCGAAGCCCAGCAGCCGCGCGAGCTGGCGCGCGCGCTGCCGGGCGATCACCACATCGTCCTCGTACTTGAGCGCCACCGTGAGCACGCGTGCGCTCATGCCACCTCCGGCTTGGCCACCACCACGGTCACGTCGTCACGGCCGCGGGCAAAATCCCGGTAGAGCACGCCGGCGACGAGGCTCGCGTCCCGCCCCGTCAGGCCGGGATAGGCGTCGAGCGTCCAGTGGGTGACCAGACCGTCCGAATGCAGGACCATCAGCGCATCGCCCGGCCAGGGATAGGTGAACTCGTTGACTGTCCGCATGAGGTGACCCAGGGTGCCGTTGTGCGAGATCATGTTGCGCCGCGTTCCGCCGGCGAGCACCGACCCCGCGATGTTTCCCACCCCACCGTAGGTGACTACCCCGCGCTCGTCGTCGATGTCGGCGATGGCGGCAGCCGCCCCCCGGGTGCTTCGCAGCGCGTCGTGGATCATCTGCAGCGCCGCCGCCGGGCCTTCAGCCGCGCGCTCCCGGAACACGCGCGTCGCCTCCCGCGCCGCCTCCGCGGCAGCCGGGCCATGGCCGAGGCCGTCCGCCACCATGATGCTGAGACCATCGGCGCGGCGCACCAGCGTCCAGTCGTCGCCGCACACGCGCTCGCCCGCCCTCGCCACGCTGAGCCCGCCTACCGCGATCCGACGGACGGGCGCCGTCCGGGCGGGGTCGCTCCAGAAGCGCGCGAGCACCGCGGTGCCGTGATCGGGATGCGAGTAGATGTCGTGGACGTCGGCCATCCGGGCGATGGCGCCGAGGCCGGTCCCCGGCGTGCCGGAGCTCGACACGCCGTCGCGCATGCTCTCGCCGACATTGGCGATACCCGGCCCCTTGTCGAGGGCGAGCAGCTCGATGCCACGCCGGTCGTTGCCCGGCACCGCCTGCATCAGGATTTCCCCGCCGCCCCCGTGCTTGACGAGATTCGAGCCGGCCTCGGTGGCCACAAGTGAGACGCGGCCGGCGCCGGTGTCGTCGAAGCCGAGATCGCGGGCCATCGCGGCGGCGGCGCGCCGCGCCTCCGCCGACTGGGCTCGATCGACCACCCGTATCACCGCGGTCTCGATCAGCTCGTCCATCGCGCGATGGTGACCCTCGTGCCCTCGCCGGGACGGGACTCGATCGCGAACTCGCTCGAGAGGCGGCGCGCGCCGCCAAGCCCGAGGCCGAGACCGTTGCCGGTGGTGAAGCCATCCTTCAGCGCGCGCTCGATATCGGGGATGCCGGGCCCCTGGTCCTCGAAGGTGAGACGGAGGCCGCGACGCCCCGTCTCCAGGAGGGATTCGATGCGGCAGGTGCCGCCGCCGCCGTAAACGAGGGCGTTCCGGGCCAGCTCGCTCGCCGCCGTCACGATCTTGGTCTGGTCCACGAGGCTGAAGCGCATCTCGACCGCCGCCGACCGCACCGTCTGGCGGAGGACCACGATGTCGGCGGAGGAGCCGAGCGCGAGCTTCTCGTCACTCAGCGTCGGCAATCGTGGTCTCCTCCACCGCCTCCGCCGTGTTGCCGTTCCCGCTCGCCTCGAGCGAGCGGCGCAGGATCTCCATGCCCTTTTCCACGTTGAGCGCGGTGCGGACCCCCGGCAGGGACAGCCCCAGCTCGACGAGGGTGATCGCGACGGCGGGCTGCATGCCGACCACCACCGTCTGCGCGTCGAGCACGCGCGCGATGGACGCGATGCTGCCCAGCATGCGACCGATGAAGGAATCCACGACCTCGAGCGCGGAGATGTCGATGAGCACCGCCCGCGCGCGATGCTGGACGATGCGGTCGGCGAGGTCCTCCTGGAGCGTCGTGGCCAGCCGATCGTGCATGTCCACCTGCACGGTGACGAGGAGATACTCTCCCATCTTCAGGATCGGGATGCGATCCATGGGAAGGCTCAGGCCGGGCGCGGGGTGGCGCGGCCGACGGCGAGCCCGGCGCGCTGGAGCGCGACGGCGAACGCACCGGCCAGGGTGGCCTTGGTCGTCACGTCGCCGAGCTCGACGCCGAGATGCACGATGGTCTGAGCGATCTGGGGACGAATGCCGCTGATGAGGCAATCCGCTCCCATGAGTCGCGCCGCCGCCACCGTCTTGAGCAGGTGCTGGGCGACCAGCGTGTCCACCGTCGGCACGCCGGTGATGTCGATGATGGCGATGCTCGCCCCGGTCTCGACGATGCGCGTGAGGAGCGATTCCATCACGAGCTGGGTGCGCTCGCTGTCGAGGGTGCCGATGAGCGGCAGGGCGAGGATACCTTTCCAGAGCTCCACCACCGGGGTCGAGAGCTCCAGCATGGTCCGCTGCTGGCTGAGGATGACGTCATCGCGCCCTTTCTGGTACATCTCCATCGTGAGGAGCCCGAGCTTGTCGAGCAGCAGCGTGACGGTCCAGAGCTCGGTGGCGAGCGCCGTCGCGTCTCCGCTGAGCTCGCGCTGGAGGCGGGCGAACAGCGGCTCCTTCAGCGAGAAGACGAACATTGCGGTCTC
The DNA here is from genome assembly GCA_035764725.1 of Candidatus Methylomirabilota bacterium. NCBI lineage: Bacteria > Methylomirabilota (SeqCode) > Candidatus Methylomirabilota bacterium. The sequence continues at coordinate 10,482 of DASTYT010000056.1, forward strand.
GGAGGGCGAGAAGCCCTGCTTGGCGCGCGAGCGCGAGATGGAGCCGAGGAGATCCCGCACGCCCTCCCAGGCCGGCCCCCCAACGTCGGCCCCGCCCCCGCGCTGCAGCGCGCCGGCAAAGAGGTCGAGGAACGCGCGCGACTGGTCCTCCAGCTCGGATTTCTTGATCAAGTCCGGACGGGCGGTCACCGCGCCGAGCTGGCGCTGCAGCCAGTCCTGCAGGATCTCGGCCTCGTGCTTCTTGATCATCTCGGTGGTCCGGGCGCCGGGGTTCATCTCGGAGTGTCCCTCCTCGAGCTTCTGGGCAGTCTCGTCGCCTGGCGTGGGCAGGTAAAAAGGTTCCGGTCTCCCCGGCGTGCGCGAATGCCGCGCAGGCCGGAGAATCGAGTCAGTAGCACCAGCCGCGCGCCCCTGTCAAGGAGGCGCGCGCGGTCCAGCACCTACTGGGGGGGCGTAGTGTCCTCGGCCTCTCCGCTCTCGATCCAGTCGGAGAGGAGCGTGTAGGTCACGGCGAGCAGGACCGGACCGATGAAGATGCCGATCACGCCGAAGCCGATCATCCCTCCTAGCACACCGGCGAAGATCAGCGGCAGCGGGAGATCAGCGCCGCGGCGGATCAGGATCGGGCGCATCACGTTGTCGAAGCTCACCACGAAGATCGTCCAGACCAGCAGCCCGGTCGCCCAGCCGAACGAGCCGGACCAGTAGAGCCACACCACCGCGGGGCCCAGCACCGGCATCACGCCGATCTGGGCGATGGCCAGGAACACCGCCACCACGGTCAGGATCGCAGCAAAGGGGATGCCGACGACGGCGAGACCGATGCCGGCGAGCAGCGCCTGGATGACCGCCGTCACGATCACGCCCATCGCGATGCCGCGGATGGCGCCGCCCGCGAGCGTTACCGCCCGCGGCCCGCGCGCCCCCGCGAGTCGCTGCGCGAAGCGATGGAGGAACTCCGCCGCCGCGTCGCCGCGCGCGTAGAGATACGCAGAGATCGCCATGATGAGGAGCAGATCGATCGCGAGACTCGCCACGCCGCCGACGAGGCCGAGAAGCCAGGCGGCGAGGAGCTTGGTGTACGGCGAGAGCGTGGCGGTCACATCGGTGGGCGCCGAGAGCACCTCACGCCACCGCTCAGCGATGGTCGGTCCGATGACCGGGATCCCGGTGACCCAGTCGGGCGGCGGCGGCACGTGCATGGAGGCGACGGACGTGGCCCAGGCGATGATTCGGTCGCTGTTGACGATGAGCACGGTGATGGCGGTACCCAGCGGCACGATGAACCCCAGCAGGAGCACGACCGACATCGTCGCGGCGGCGACGGCGCGCCGTCCGCCCACCCGCGTCTGCAGTTGCATCATGATGGGCCACGTCGCGACGACGATGGTCGCCGCCCAGATCATGGCGCCGAGGAACGGCCGCAGGATCCAGAGCGTGCCCGCGATCATGGCGACGAGACAGGCCACGCCGAGCGTGACGCGCGCGACATCCTGGGGCCTCGGCCCGGACGCCATAGGCGGCGGCAATTGTACCGCGGGCTCGTCGAGGCCGAGTCGATCGTCTGGTTGATTCATGGGGCTTGATTCATGGGGCGGGACCATTCGAGCAGTCCGCCGACGGCGCGCCTATGGGACTTAGGGCCTAGGCGGACGCGCCGCCGCTACCGCGCGCGGAGCCACTCGAGCAGCACCGCGCGCGCCTTCGCGATCGCCCGCGCCCGATGGCTGACCACGTTCTTCTCCCGATCCGGCAGCTGGGCGAACGTCGAGTCGAGCGGCGGGTAGTAGAAGAGGGGGTCATAGCCGAAGCCGCCGGTCCCCTGCGGCTGGTCGAGAATGATGCCCTCCGCCTCGCCTTCCGCCGTCGCCTCGCGGCCGCCGGGCTCGACCAGCGCGATCACGCTGCGAAAGCGCGCGGTGCGCCGGAGCGGGGGCACGCCGGCGAGGGCTTCGAGGAGCTTGGCGCAGCGCTGCGCGTCGTCGAGCCCCTCGCCGCCGTAGCGGGCGGAGATCACGCCGGGGGCGCCGCCGAGGGCGTCCACCTCGAGGCCGGAATCGTCCCCCATCGCGAGCATTCCGGTCGCGGCGGCGGCGGCACGCGCCTTGCCGAGGGCGTTGTCCCGGTACGACTCGGCGCCTTCCGGGGGCAGCGTCACCCCGGGAAAGTCCACGAGCGGGCGCACCTGGAGGGGAAGATCGCTCAGCAGGCTCGCCATCTCCCGCGCCTTGCCGGGATTAACGCTCGCCACGACGAGCACGCGCTCAGAGGGCGAAGGACTTCTCCCCGCGCGCGGCCACCGCGCGCCGCTGCAGGCCCACGAGCGCGCCGATGCCCCGCTCGGCCAGCGCGAGCAGCTCGGCGAGGCGGTCCTTGCCGAACGGCGACTGCTCGGCCGTGCCCTGCACCTCCACGAAGGCGCCGCCGCCGGTCATGACCACGTTCATGTCCACCTCGGCGCTCGAGTCCTCGACGTAGTCGAGGTCGAGCAGCGGGCGCGCGCCCACCATGCCCACGCTGATCGCGGCCACGTGGTCACGCAGCGGCGAGCCGGGCAGCACCCCGGCCTGCACCAGCTTGTCGAGCGCGTCGGACAGCGCCACCCAGGAGCCCGTGATGGCCGCAGTGCGGGTGCCGCCATCGGCCTGGATCACGTCGCAGTCCATCCACACCGTGCGCTCGCCGAGCTTCGGCATGTCCACGACCGAGCGGAGCGAGCGGCCGACCAGCCGCTGGATCTCCTGGGACCGGCCGCTGGGCCCGCCGCGCTCTCGGCCCATGCGGGTGTTGGTGGAGCGCGGCAGCATGCCGTACTCCGCGGTCACCCAGCCCTTCCCCTGGCCCTTGAGGAAGGGTGGCACTTTGTCCTCAAGCGACGCGGTGCAGATGACCTTGGTGTCGCCGAACTCGACGAGCACCGAGCCCTCCGGATGCCGGAGATAGTCGCGCGTGATCACGACGCGCCGGAGCTGATCGGGCGCGCGGCCGTCGTGGCGGGGGCCCGTGGTCACGTGGTGGTCGGGGTGGCCGTCACTTGGACGGGGGGCGCGAGAGGGCGGTGCGCAGACGCTGGTCGTACCGCCGCTTGTACTCGCTGAGCCCCGCGTAAATCGCTTTCGCGGCGGCTTCGCGATACTCCGGGGTCGAGAGCTTCTTCTCTTCCTTGGGGTTGGTGAGGAAGCCGATCTCGATCAGGATGGCCGGCATGGCGGCGCCGCCCAGAACGTAGAAGCCCGCCTGCTTGACCCCACGATTGACCAGCCGAAGAGATTTCGTCATCGAGTCCAGCACGGTCTCGGCCAGGAAGCTGGATTCCTGCTGGAACTCGGACTGCGCGAGATCCCAGAGGATGCTCTTCACCGCGTCGTTCTTCTGGCGGGACGCGGCGGTTTCGAGCTGCACCGCCCCGTTCTCGATCGCGGCAATCTGACGGGCCTCGGTGTCGCTCGCCTCGGACGACAAGAAATAGGTCTCGACGCCCTCGGACACCGCGCGCGGGTGCGCGTTGGCGTGGATGGACACGAAGAGGTCGGCGCGCTGCTTGTTGGCGAAGTTGGTCCGGTCGCGCAGCGGCACGAACACGTCGGTGCTGCGCGAGAGGACCACCTTGATGCCGAGGCCGCCGTCCTCGACCATGCGCGCCACCCGCCGCGTCACATCGAGCACGACGTCCTTCTCCTGCACGCCGGTGGGGCCCACCGCGCCGGAGTCGTGGCCCCCGTGGCCGGCGTCGAGCACCACGAGCCGCAGCGGCTGCATGGCCCCGCCCTGGGCGCCCTCCTGCTCGGCGCCCTCCTTGCTCCGGTAGAGATCGATCACGATGCGGTAGGGATCCCGCAGCGAGAAGTCCTTGATCTGCCCCGCCGGCGAGTCGAGGACGACGCGGAGCACGGCGCCGCCGGTGGCCGGCTCGAGCCGGGTCGACTTGACGAGCCCGTCCTCGATCTCCTGGAGCTGGGGCCCGGAGACCCGGAGCGAGGGCAGCCGCACGCGGACCTCGCCACGCTCGGCCCCCTGGTCGACGATCGCGTAGCCGATCGGGGCGGAAGTCTCCAGCACGATACGGGTGAAGCTGGGATAGGACCGCAGGCGCAGGTCCCCGAACGCGACGGCGGGCGCGGGCGCCGCTACCGGCTTGGTCGCCGGCCGGGCGGACGCGGTCGGGGCGGCCACCACCTTCATGGTCACGCCCGGGGCGAGCCGGCCGAGGCCCTTGGCCAGGAAGTCGTCGGGAAGGAGCCAGCCGCTGCTCCCCATGCGGGCCGGGGCGTCGAGGGTGATGGGCGTCCCCGCCACCACCGCGCGCGACTGATTCCGCGTGAACTGGGCCGAGCGCGCGCCGACGGCCAGCGTGCCGCGCTCGCCCTTGGCCGTCCAGGTCCCCTTCAGCACCGCCGCGAGCCGATCGGCCGGCACGTAGCTGCCGCCCTCGTCGAGGCTGACCGGCGTCACGACGCCCAGGGACCCGCTCTTGGCCCGAAGCTCGATGGTGCCCGGGCGCGGGGCGGCGCTCGCCCCCGGGACGATCCCCAGGATGACGAGGCCGAGCGCGATTCGACGGAGCCAGGCAGCCATGCGCGGTGAAGGAATGGTCACGCCATTCTAACAACCGCCTTCGAACGGAGTGAAGTTTCCTCCGGATTATTCGAGGGAACGAAGAAGGGTGGCAGCCTGCGTGTCCTGGGGGTCGAGCGCGACGAGGCGCCCCGCGAGTATTGGACCAAGGTCCGATGTTGGATTTCCAGCCCGACGCCTAACGTGCCGTCGAGGAGGACACAGCCATGCGCAAGCTCGTTGGGTGGATGCTGCTGTTCGCGGGGGTCACGCTGGGCGCGGCCGCCTGCGCGTCGAGCGGGTCGTCCAGCATGTCCGCTGCGCCCCCCGCCAGCAATGTCACGGGGACCTGGTCGGGGACCTATGTGTTCGAGCCCTCCAGCGCCGGCAACGGCCTGGTCACGCTGGTGCTCGCCCAGGACGGGAGCAATGTGAAGGGCAACATGAACGTCCAGGGCCCGCACCGGTTCGCTCCGGCCGTGATCAACGGCGTGATGACGGGGAACGACATCAAGGTGACCGGGCCGGATCTGACGGGCTGGATGAAGGTGAACGGCAATCAGATGACCGGGCTCATCAACGGCATCCTGCCCGTGCGGGTGACCCTCACCAAGCAGTAGGAGCGTGGTCGCGGTCCGGGGCACCCGGGGCGCCTCGGGCTCCTACGGCCGGTTGATGAACTGCAGGATCTCGTCGGCGTGGGCGGCGACCAGCCGTCGCGCGGCCTCGACGAGCAACTGCTTGTCGCACTCCGACGGCAGGTTGAGGCGGGTCGGGATCTCCGCGATCCGCTCCACCACCTCCTCTGCCGTCTTCAGGGGCTCCGGCTCCGCCTTGCACGCCGCCGGGACATCGCTGGCGTCCGCCGCCCACTTGGCGTCCGTGTGGCGGAGCGAGATGACGTGGGTGGTCTTCGAATCCGGAAAGACACCCTCCAGCTGCAGCGTGCGGAAGAAGAGCGCTTGATAGGTGCTGGCTCGCTCCTCCATGATGCTGGGAATGCGCGACATGGGGAAGCTGAAGAACGAGAAGGGCAACGAGCGCAGACCCAGGCGCCGCTCGTCCACCGAGAAGGGAAATGAGCTGTCGAAGGCGATGATGAGCGAGCGCTTGGCGTGCTTCTCCTGGAGCTGCTTGAGGTAGAGCAGAAGCAGGGTCTCGATGCCCTGGTTTTCGTAGAGGCCGCCGTCGCCGGCATGCCAGAAGACCTTCTCGCCGCCCACCTGCAACGTGATCGGGCCGACCAGCGGCGGGAAGGACGCGGACGCGGTGGCGGCACCGGCCAGCCCGATGACGCACGGATCCATGTGGATCTCGGTCGGGGTGATCGGCTTGAGGAGCTGCCAGCGCTTCTCGATGTAGGGGGCCGGCTCCATCGTTCGCCCCTGGCGCTCGAGCGACTTGCGGAGATCGGCGAAGAAGTCGTAATCGAAGTCGTCCGGGGGCACGACCGTCATGGCGAAGCGCCGGCCGTTGTTGTAGAGCGTGCTGTTCACGATGAGGCCGGGAATGTCGCCGTTCCGCTCCCGCTGGCTCATGTCGGCGAACGTGGCCTTGCCGTAGAGACGGTCGCGCAGGAGCTCGGCGAGGGTCTGCGCGGCCAGAGCCGAGTTGATCCATCTGAAAGACAGGAGCTGATTCCAGATGAGGGCATTCTCGAAGTCCTGGCTGAGGTCAACCCGGTACTGCTCGAAGAAGGCGCGGTAGGCGTCGGTCATCGTCCCGTCGGGGTTGAGGACGGGCACCTCCTTGCCCGGCTTCTTGAGGGCGAAGTAGCTCGCTGCGATGCTGCCGCCGGACACGCTCGAGATATGCGAGATCTTCTGGAGCACCGACGCGCCATCGGCCGTGCGCAAGCCGGCCAGCGCCTCGAGTCCGGCCGAGCCGAAGATCGCCGCCCGGCTGCCGCCGCCGGACAGCGCCACGCCAAGCAGGAGATTGGCGTCGTGTAGCGGGCGCAGACACGGCACCTCGGGGTCGACGCGCTTCACCGTGAAGACATGCGCGCTGGCGCAGCCTCCGAGGATGAAGACGGCGAGCAATATCGCGGCCATGGCGCGCCGGCCCATCAACCGCAGCCCCCACGGACGACCTGCATGCAGTCGGTCATCGTCGGCTCCCCGCGTGCGCGTCCGGCGCCCGCCGTCGTCATGATCACGTCACGTGCCGCCACCACGCTCGGCTCCCGCCCGATGAGTACCCTAGCACCCGCCGCCGCCATCACAGAACCTTGTCCTCCCTCATCCTGCCGATGAGCACGGCAGCCAGCTCGCCGGTGAGGGTGGTGACGTCCTTCACATCGGTAGACTCGCTGGTCCCCGACCACACCACGCGCTCCGGCTGCATGCTCCACAGCGTGGACTCGATGGTGAGCACCTCGTACTGTTCGATGGACGGCGGCACCGTGGTGTAGGCCGTTGTGTACCAGCCGTAGAATCCCGCCGCGTAGTAACCGGGGACGACGTAGCCGGGTGTGACGTGGACGTTTCGCTGCACCCGGAGAACGCGCGTGATCAGCACCGCATCCGCCCCCGACTGGGCCACCGCCCCCTTGATCCGCGCGTTGCCGATGGCGCCTTCCTCGGGCAGCAGGAGATAGCTCGCGGTGGCCGCGACCCCCTGGTTGCGCAGGGCCTGGGTGAAGCCGTCCTCGAACACGCGCCGGTTGCTCTGGCTGCGGGCCACGCCGATCACCAGCACGCTGCGCAGCGGCGGGCCCGCGAACTGCGGGTCGCGCCAGGAGTCGCGGAGGACGGTGGAGCTGCACCCCCCTGCGAGCAGCGTCAGCAGGGCGAGCCCGGCAGCGGCCACCACGCGCCGCATCACCCGACGAGGGCGCTCGGCGGTCGGCTCATCGCGCGCGCGTCATCCGCTGGGCGACGCGATCGCGCAAACCCTTGAGCCGGAAGCCGAGCGCGATCTCGAGAAGACCAACCACGATCGCCATGGCCCCGATCGCCCACAGAAGCGCAAGCGCCCCCGCCCCGGGCGAGATCACCAGGAAGAGGCCGAGCACGATCGCGAGCACGCCGCTCGCGGCGAGCAGCCACTCGTGATCGATTTCCTTTCGGAGGTGAACCGCGGCGATCACCTCGAACACGCCGCGCATGACGGCCCACGCCGCGATCAGATAGAGCAAGGCCAGGGCGGTAAGGCCGGGCAAGGCGATGGTCAGGACGCCAACCGCGACGGCGGCGATCCCGGCCAGGAGCATCCCCCAGGGAAATCGTCCCGGCTGTCGCGCGGTCACCGCGGCAATGACGGCGAAGACCCCGTCGAAGAGGGCATAGGCTCCGTAGACGAAGATGAGCACGGCCAGCGTCAGACCGGGCCAGGCGAAGGCCGCCACCCCGAACAGCACCGCACACACGCCGCGCAGCACCAGCGCCCACCAGTTCCGAGCCAGGGTCATGAGCATGGTCGGGCCTCCCTTCTACGAGTAGACCCGCTACTTCGTCGCCGGGGCCGGCGCCGCCGTCTTCGCGGGCGGCGGGGTCTTGACGGAGATCGCGAGGCCTTCCGTGTAGCGCGCGACCACCTGATCACCCTTCTTCACGTCATTCAGCCGCTTCACCGAGGGATCCACCTTGATCGTGCGTGCGTTGCCCTCGGGGCCCCTGAGCGTCACGGTGCGCGCAGCGTAGTCGATGGCCTCGACCGTCGCCGTCACTTCCTTGGTCTCCACGATCCGGGCCGCCGGCTTGTGGCCCTTGGGCGCCACCTCGACCGTGCGCGACTCGTTGGCGCTCGGCCCGGCGTCGGCCTTGCGAACCACGAGCGCCACCGACTCGAGATAGCGGGCAGTGAGCACGTCACCGACGTGAATCTGATCGAAGTTCTTGACCTCGGGGCCGGCCTTGATCGTCACGATCTTGCCCTTGGGCCCCTTCAGCGTCACTTCCCTGGTCGCGGGGTCGACGGCCTCGACGGTCGCATGAAGCGTCGTGGTCTCTGCGAACACCACGCCGGGCTTGGTCTCGGGCGCCTTCGCGGCGGGCGGCGTGGTGGCCGGGGGGGTCGCGGCGGGCGGCGAGGCCGGCGCGGTCTGGGCCGTCGCCGGACCCCCGGCGGCCAGGAGCAGGCCCCCCGTCAGGGCGAGAGCGACCGTGAGCGATCGCGCGAAGATCTTGCGCATGAGGAGTCCTCCTGGCTCGAATGGTCAGACGGAGCCGGTCCACGTTGTAACGCTGCGTGCATGCGAGGTGATAGTTGGACCTTGGTCCCATTGCGCGGAGCCCGGCCGGGCAACGTACAACCTCCTCAGGCGGGCGATAGTCGCACCCAGGAGGTGCAAACATGACGAGACGGCGGATCCTCGTGCTTTCGTGCGTGCTGCTGGCGTGGACCCTCATGGCGACGCCGGCGGCCGCCCAGATCCCGGGACTGGGCTCGCTTCCCACCTCGCTCGACAAGGGCGCGCTGCTCGAGCAGGCCAAGCAGCTGGTGGCCGATCTCACGGCGATGAAGCAAAATCCCAGCCTGAGCCCGGCGGACAAGGGCAAGGTGGACTCTCTCCTGCCCAAGGCCAACTCCCTCAACGCCGAGCTGGCCAAGCCGCAGGTGGAGCCCAACCGCCTCACCCAGCTCGCCGGTCAGCTCGGCGATCTTCAGAAGCAGGTGGGCTCCCTCAAGGGCATGATCAAGTAGTGAGGAGGAACACACACGTGAGACGCTTTGCCTTGCGCGCGCTGACCCTCGCCACCGCGGCGCTGCTCGCCGCCGGCTGCGCCTCCACGGGCACCAGCAGCAGCTCCGCACCCGCCGGAACCCTCGACAAGATTCGGGCGACCAAGACCATCACGCTCGGCTTTCGGGACTCCTCGGTGCCGTTCTCCTACCTCGACTCGAGCCGGCAGCCGATCGGCTACTCGATCGACCTCTGCAATGCGGTGGTCGATGAACTCCGGCGCGAGCTGAAGCTGCCCGACCTCCAGCCCAAGTGGGTGCCGGTGACGGTGGAGAGTCGGGTCAGCGCGGTGATGAACGGCACCATCGACATCGAGTGTGGCTCCACGACCAACACGCTCGGCCGCCAGGAGCAGGTGGACTTCAGCCTCACCACGTTCATCACCGGCGCGAGCCTGCTCGCGATGCCGGGCACCGACGCGAGCGGCGATCTGAGCGGCATCCGCATCGCGGTCATTCCCGGCACCACCACCGAGGCCATTATCCGGGACGTGATCAGCCGGGCCGGCGCGGCGAGCCGGGCCCAGATCGTCGCCGTGAAGGACCACGCCGACGGCCTGGCCGCGCTCGTCAACAAGACCGCCGACGTCTACGCGTCGGATCGCGCCATCCTGATCGGGCTGGCGATGTCCTCGCCCGATCCGCGTCAGTTCGCCCTGCTCGACCGCTTCCTGTCCTACGAGCCGTACGCCCTCATGCTCCGGCGCGGCGACCCCGCGTTCCGCCTGTCGGTGAACCGCGCGCTCGCCCGGCTCTACCGGTCGGGCGACGTGCTCCACGTGTACTCGCGCTGGTTCGGCCAGTGGGGTCCGCCCAGCGCGATCACCGTGGGGATGTACGCGATCGAGGGGCTGCCCGAGTAGCCTAGAAGGCGTCGCTGCCGAAGCGCCGGCGCAACGTCCAGCGCTTGCGGTCGCGGTCGAGGGCCTGGCGCGCCGCGCCCAGGAGCTCGGAGTCGTCGAAGGGCTTGGAGAGGAAGTCGACAGCGCCCGCTTTCATGGCGCGCACGGCCATGGGCACGTCGGCGTGCCCGGTGATGAAGATCACCGGGATGTCCCGGCCCGACGCGACGAGCCGGTCGTGGAGATCGAGACCGCTCTGCCCCGGCATGCGGACGTCCAGCACCAGGCACCGAGGGCCGTCGTGCTCGGGCCGCTCGAGGAACTCGCGCGCGGAGGCGAAGCTCTCGACCCGATGCCCCGCCGTGCGCAGGAGGCGCTCCAGCCCGCGGCGCACCGAGGGATCATCGTCCACCACGAAGATGGTGGCTTCTGGCTCGCTCATGTCACGCCGACCCGGCCCAGGGGAAGCCGGAAGTGGAACGTGGCGCCGCGGGTGCTGTTCTCCGCCCAGATCGTCCCGCCGTGGGCCTCGATGATCGAGCGGGCGATGGCCAGGCCCATCCCCATGCCGGACGACTTGGTCGTGTAGAAGGGCTCGAACACCGTCTCCAGCGTGCCCGGCCGCAGGCCGGGGCCACCGTCTTCGACTGAAGCCTGGACGCAGCTGCCGTCGGCGTTGCGCGTGCGCACCACCACCGTCCGGTCGCCGCCCAGCCGCTCGGCCATCGCCTCCATGGCATTGAGCAAGAGGTTCAGCAGCACCTGCTCGAGCTGCACCCGGTCGCCGGTGACCACGGGGACGCTGGATTCGAGGTCGAGCGCGACGCTGACGTTGCGGATCACCGTGTCGCTGCCCAGGAGCTTGAGCACGTCGCGGATGAGCGCATTGAGATCGAGGCGGCTCACCTCCGACTCGCCCTTCCGCAGGAGGTCGCGCAGGCGCTGGATCACCTCGGCGGCTCGCCGGTCGTCCTCGATGATGTCGTGGAGGATGGCGCGGAGCTCCTCGAGGTCGGGCCGCGCCCGCTCGAGGAGCCGGCGGGCGGCCTGCGCATTGGTGAGGATCCCCGTGAGCGGCTGATTCAGCTCGTGCGCGAGGGAGGCGGTCAGCTCGCCCATGGTGGAGACGCGCGTGAAGTGCGCCAGCTCCTGCCGGCTCCGCTGCGCCTCCAGCTCCGCGCGCTTGCTCTCGGTGATGTCCGTGCTCGATACCACCGCGCCACCCTCGGCACGGCTGAGCGGCACCACCGACATCGCGTACCAGCGTTCGGGAGACGCGCCGCCTGCCGGGTACTCGAACGAGAAGCCGGCGCGCCTGCCGTCGAGCACGGACTCGATCCCCGCGAGGGCCTCGCCGGCGTGGGGCTCGCCCCGCCGCGCCGCCTCGCGGCACACTCCCAAGTAGTTGTCGCCGACGGAGACGGACGCGCCGGGAGCCTGATGGAAGTCGGGGGACGCCCGCGTCCACACCCGGTTCACCGCGATGACCTCGCCGGCCCCGTTGAGCACGGCCACCCCGCTCTTGAGCGAGGCGAGGATCGCCGTCTTCATCAGCTCGCTGGCGCGGAGGGCGTCTTCGCTCTCCTTGCGGGCGAGCGCGTTCGCGAACACCTCGGTGACCAGCTGAAGGCGCCCCACCAGTTCCTCCGGCCACTCGCACTCCCGGCCCACCGTGACCAGCGCGAGGGCGCCCAGCACGCGCCCGCCCCCCACTAGCGGCAGCGCGAGCTTGGACACCGTGCCGGCCTCGATCAGCGAGTCCCGGTCACGCTTGGCGTCGGGCGGCAGATCGCCCGGGCGCAGAAAGATCAGTGACTGCTCCCGTCGCAGCTGGCTGACCACCCAGGGGAAGGCGTCGACCAGATTCGTCCGCGGCGGCGGCGGCAGACCGGGCATCGACCAGGCGTGGCTCACCGTGAAGGCGGTCCGGTCCTCGGAGAGACGCAGCAGCATCACGCGATCGACGTCCACGAAGCGACCGAGTCGCTCCAGCCACACCTCGAACGTCCGGTCCATCTGATTGGACGGCAGATGGACGAACGCGCCGGACAGCCGCGCCAGCAGCTCCTCGAAGCGGAGGCGATCGGCGAGCACGGTCCGATCGCGCCAGCGCTCCTCGACGAGCCCGGCCAGGCACAGTAGGGGCACCGCGCTCACCGCGAGCGAGACCTGTAGCACCAGCACGCTCTCGGGCGAGGGCGGCATCGTGAACCCCGCGTGCCCGTGCGTGGCCGCCCAGATCACGACCATCATCGTCATCAGGAAGGTCAGCGTCGCTCCGGCCGGCCCGAAGCGCACCGTGCCCCACAGCACGAACGGCACGAAGAAGGCGACCGGCGTGTGCGGGGAGCCGAGCAACGGGCTCGCCGCGTCGGAGTGCCCGAAGAAGTACACCACCGCGACCGAAATGATGCCGGCCGCGAGCAGCCCGGCCTCGAGGCGGCGGGAGAGGCTGGCATATCGCGCGCGGCTCCAGGCCGATCGGATCACGAAGACGATGGCGGGAACCAGCGCCAGCTCGGTGATGAGGTTCGAGAAGAAGCGCGTGCGCCACACCGTGACGTACGGCTCGCCCAGCCACAGCGACACGGCCCCGGCGTCCACGAAGGATGACAGAAACGGTCCGAGGAAGCCGGCCCCCACCACGAACGCCGCCACCCGCGGCAGCGTGTCGAAGCGCGCGGGCGCATCGCTCAGGGCGCGCACGGCCGCCGCGCCGATGAGGGCCTCCAGGCAGTTCGTGGCGAAGAGCACGAACACCAGGGTGGGCGGCGAGATCACCGGCAGCTCCACGACGAGGTGCGCGGGCAAGGCAGCGAGCAGGTAAATCCACCACCGCCGGGGCGGCGACATCAGCAGGGCCGCGGTCAGGATGGAGTTGGGCGGCCACAGGATCGAGGGGGTCGCGGGCGGGAGCCGCAGGATGAAGCCGATGTTGGCCCCGACGAAGTAGCCCAGGCACACCGCGAGCGCCGTCGCGCCCACACGGAGGGCTGAAGGCGTGGATTCGCCGTTAGCCCGCATGCCGGCGGCGCAAGAATGACGCCCTGCGGCGTCTATCGACGTTCACCGTGGCTATCCCGGTCCCCTCCGTCGTGGGCTCCACTGTCGGGCGGGCGTCATCCTACTGCCATCAGACCTTCGTCCCATACGACGGAGAGGGGCCGTTCGATGATACTCGACACGCGGCATCGGATCGGCGAAAGGAGGGGCGCATGGACTTCAGTACGATGGGACAGGTCGCAGTCGCCATGATCACCCAGGTGGGGCTCCGCATCCTGGGTGCCATCATCCTCTGGGTCATCGGTCGCATGATCATTTCGGTAATCGTGCGGCTCGTGTCGCGATCGCTCACGATGCGCCACGTGGACGCCACCATCACCCGGTATCTCGGCAACATCCTGGGCGTCATCCTGAACATCGGCCTCGCCCTGGCGATCCTGAGCCTCTTCGGCGTGGAGACGACCACCTTCGCGGCGCTCATCGCGGCGGCCGGTGTCGCCATCGGCGTGGCCTGGGGCGGCCTCCTCTCGAGCTTCGCGTCAGGCGCCTTCCTCATCGTCCTCCAGCCCTTCCGAGTCGGCCAGTTCATCACCGCCGGAGGCGTGACGGGCACCGTGAAGGAGATCGGCCTCTTCGTCACCGCCATCGACACGCTCGACAACGTCCGGACCCTCGTGCCCAACAGCAAGATCTTCGCCGACAGCATCCAGAACTTCTCCACGAACCCCTACCGCCGGGTGGAGCTGGTCGCGCAGCTCGACCACGGGGTGGACCATCGCGAGGCGACGTATCGGCTCAAGGAGCGTCTCGCCAAGATCCGGAACGTCCTGCCCGAGCCGGAGCCCGACGTCGAGATCCTCACGTTCACCCTCGCCGGCCCGGTGCTCGCGGTGCGGCCCTACTGCAACAACGCGCACTACTGGCAGGTGTACTTCGACACCAATCGCGCGATCCGGGAGGCCTTCGGCGAAGCGGGGTTCCCCGCCCCCGAGCAGCACTTCGCGGTGCGTAGCGGCGCCTAGCTCACGGCTCCTTGAGGTGCAGCCGCAGAATACGCCTCACCTCCTCGATCGTGGCCGGCACGCCCTGTGTGGAGTGGGGCGACCGGACGACCAGCTCGGAGTCGACGGGCTCGATGTGGGCGCTCTGGTACTCGACGACCCCGTCATTGCCCTGCTCGTAGGGGCCGACCCCCTTGACCGAAATGATCGAGTGAGTGTGGATGCCGGGCGCGACGGGGATCGGCGCGAGCGCCTCGATGAAGGCGCTTCGCGGAGACATGTTGTCGACCGCGGTCGGGAGCACGAAGCGGCGTCCGCCGAGCAGCTCGGGGTGCAGCGCCAGCTCAGCGCCCAGGCCCGCCAGGGCCGCGGGGGCGCGCACGATCCGCCGGAGTAGATTGGCGATCATCTGGCGCCCCGCCACGAAGCTGCCGTGGTGGGGGGTGGAGATGAAGATCACCCGGCGGACGGCCGGAAACGGCGTCACGAACAGCGACTGCTGCAGAGTCTTCCGACTCTCCGGCGAGAGCCGCAGCTCGAGCAGCGGCACTTTGCTGATCTGATCCCACAGCTTGTTCCCCGTGTCCACCGTGAGCATCTTGGCGAGCAGCCCCCCCTGGCTGTGCCCGATCACAACCATGCGCGCCAGCGCGGGATCGGCGCCCACCGGATCGAGCTGGGTGAGCGCCTTGGTGAGGAGGCGGCGGAGCTGCAGGGCGGAGTAGGCGATGGGGTTGCTGGAGTCATAGGCGAAGAACCAGAACTGATAGCCGCGGCGGATCTCCGCGTCGGCCTCGAGCCGGTTCACCATCTCCGCCCAGCGCGCGGCGCTGGAGAATGTGCCGTGGATGAAGACGACCGGGATGAGCCCCGGCCGGTAGGGCGCGGTGGTGGCGAGGGTTTCTCCCGTGCGCTCCGGCGTGGTGAGGCCGACGAAGTGCCGGACCTCGCGCTCGAGGATCGGCATCTGGGCGAGGGTGTACGCGAGGGCCGCGGTAGGCTCCACCTCCAGGGGCACGCGCTCGCCGCTGATCGTGATCGTCTCGGGCTCGGCAGCGAGGAAGACATCGAGCTGCCCGGCCAGCAGGCTGCCATCGACGAGCGTGCGCCGCACGTTGGGAATGCGCAGCAGCATCGTCACCGCGAGGTTCATCTCGGCGGGCAGAAAGTCCTGGGGCGCCTTGTCGGGGTCGGCGGACTTCAGTGAAGCGGCAAGCGGCGCCCCGAGCCCGGCGCGCCGATAGCGCATGTTGAGACCCTCGACCTCGAGATCTGCCACCGGCGTGAACCGGTCGAAGGCGTAAGCGCCGACCCGCAGCGCCTCCGGGTCCATGTCGATGTCGAGCACACCGAAGGACAGGGCGAAGCGGCCGCTGCGCGGCGTCACCTCGCTGCCGTCAGGTTTCGCGAGAGCGAGAGTGAGGGCGCGATTGTAGAGATCGGCCGCCGTGCGCAGCCGCGGATCGAAGCGGCTGGGCGCCTGGCCGTGGCCCTCCGCGAACAGAAAGGCGTACGCGTAGACCGCGGCCTCGAGATAGCGCGTGAGGTCCTGGGCCGACTGCGCCTGTCGGAACGACAGCTCGGCGAGCGCGAAGAGGTCGTCGAAGTCGGCGTCCTCGGCCACCATGGCCTTGTGCAGCCGGGCGAGCGTCTCGACGGGATCCTTGTCGAAGGCCTCGAGCAGACCGTGCTCGAGGAGGACGTTGCGGGTGGGCGTGCTCAGGCGATCGCCTGTGAGCACGCTGGCCGAAAGCTCGCGTCCCACCTGTTCGGGTGAGACGCGCGTGACGGTCACGAAGGACCCGCAGGCCGAGAGGCTGAGAGCCGCGAGCGCGGCGACAACCCAGCCGCTGACCACGCCCGCGCGCCGGCGAAACCGGAACACCTCGAATCGCTCGACGGCTAGCGGGCCGGCCTCAGATCTCCGCGCAGGGCGGTGCCGCTGTTCAGCATGCCGCTCCCGCGAAGGACTCGCATGCCTTCGCCCTCGAAAAGGGAGAACGTGCCCTGCCCGCGGGCACCCGCCATCAGGACCTTGCCATCCTGCAGCGTGAAGGTCCCTTTGCCGGCCATCACCCCGATGTTCCGCGCGATCCCGTACTCGTACGTCCCGTTCTCGCGGATCACCATGTCGACCCAGTCCCCGTCATCGCGCAGACTGGCGAGACCGATGACGAGACCGGACCACTTCCCCGCGATCATCTTGAAGTCGGTGACGGCCACGGGTGTGAGCTGCGGAGCCGGTGCCGAGGATGCACACGCCCCCAGCGCCAGCATGGCGAGCATGAGCGCGGCGGCCCGGGCCGTGACGCCCGGACCGCCTCCCCGCATCACATCGCGGGCCGCTCGCATGCTCAACGAGGCTTGCTCAGGAACCGATCCCGCCGATTCTTGGCCCAGCAGGCTTCATTCTGCTCGGAACACACCGGGCGTTCCTTGCCGTACGACACCGTCGTGAACCGGCTGGCGTCGATGCCCTGGGCGACCAGGTAGTTCACCGCCGCCTTGGCGCGACGCTCACCGAGGGCGATGTTGTACTCCGCGGTGCCCCGGTCGTCACAGTGGCCTTCGACCAGGACGAGCAGGTTGGAGTTGGACTTGAGGTACGCGGCGCTGGCGTCGAGGATCTTCGCATCGCCGGGCCGGATGTTGGACTTGTCGAAGTCGAAGTAGATGCTCTTGAGATTGTCATTCGGCTCATAGTCAGCCGGCGGCGGCGGCGGCG
Source organism: Candidatus Methylomirabilota bacterium (assembly GCA_035764725.1). NCBI lineage: Bacteria > Methylomirabilota (SeqCode) > Candidatus Methylomirabilota bacterium. Next base: position 27,293 of record DASTYT010000056.1, read on the forward strand.
CGGGGGCAGGAGCCGGCGCTGGAGCCACCGGGGCAGGCGCGGGCGCCGGCGGAGGGGGAGCCGGCGCGGGGGGCGCGGCCATCACGGGCGGCGGCGCGGGCGCCGGCGCAGGAGCCGGCGGCGGCGCGACGGGCGCGGGGGCCGCGACCTGCGGGACGACCGGCCGCTTGGGGCAACCACTGACGACGAGCGCCAGGGCCATGAGGGACAGTACGAGTGCAGCCGGCTTCAGTCGCATGTGCATGAGGGGCTCCCTTCGAGCCGGGTGGATCCCCGAGGCTCAGTTCTGGAAGATCTGACTCGGGTCAACGTTGATAGCGTACAGGCCCCACCAGTTCTGACTCCGCGAGTTCTCGATGTCCGTGCGCGTCACCTTGGGGTTCGACCCGTCCTTGTTGTTTTTGAGCGAGAAGAACCCGTGATCCCCCGACGCGAAGTGCGAGCTGTGGGAGAGCCACTCGTTCCAGTCCTCCCGCGTGGCACACCCCACGGTGAGCAACGCTACCCCGACGATCAATGCCGCTACCGACGCTCTTGCGCGCATAGCCCTCCTCCGTTGTGAGTTGCCCACTTCGCTACAGCAGCGCGATTCTCATGGAGCAGGCCGGTCCAGGCAATAAGACGTTGGGCGTATGCCCGCGGCTCCCGGACGCACCCCCAGGTGACTGGAGCCTCCACCGCCCCGCCCCCGGCTATTGGACTTTAGTCCAACTTGCCCCCCGCCCGCTCAAGTTCCTAAGTGTGGGCGATGAGGCGAAGCCGGACGGTGCGGGCCGCCACGCGGGGGCTGGTCGCGGCCGGCGCGGCCCTGGGGGTGATCTGGGGGGCGCTCGCCCTCTACTTCTCGGGGCCGGGTCCCACCGCCGCGCGCATGACGGTCGCGCTCGTGTTCGCGGCGGCCATGGCGGCTCTCGTCATCTGGATCCGGCCCCGCCGCCTGGCGTGGCCGCTCGCCGGCGCGCTCTTCGCCGCGGTGCTCGTCTGGTGGCTGCTCATCCCCCCGCGGAACGACCGGGATTGGCAGCCGGATCTTGCCGCCCTGGCCTGGGCGGAGGTGCACGACGACACCGTGACCGTGCACAACGTCCGGAACACGGTGTATCGGAGCGATACCGACTTCGACGTCCGCTACGAGGACCGCACGTATCGCCTGTCCGACCTCCGCACTCTCGATTTCATGCTCTCGCACTGGGGCGCGCCGGGCATCGCCCATACGATTCTCAGCTTCGGCTTCGCCGACGGCCGCTATCTGGCGGTGTCGATCGAGGGGCGGAAGGAGAAGGGCGAGGCGTACTCCGCGATCAAGGGCCTCTTCAAGCAGTACGAGCTGATCTTCGTGGTCGCGGACGAGCGCGATGTCGTCGGCGTGCGCACCAATGTCCGCGGCGAGCACGTCTATCTCTACCGCGTCCGCACGCCGCCATCCGGGGTGCGCGCGATCTTCCTGCGCTACGTCGCCGAGCTCGACCGCCTGCGCGACCATCCCGAGTGGTACAACGCCGTCACGCAGAACTGCACCACCGCGATCCGGGGCCTCACCGCGCCGGTGGCGGCGCGCTCATGGACCGGCTGGAAGATCTATCTCAACGGCTACCTCGACGAGCTGGCCTATCAGATCGGGGCGGTGGACACGAGCCTGCCGTTCGCGGAGCTCCACGCCCGGAGCCTGATCGACGACCGGGCGCGCGCGGCAGCCGGGGCTCCCGACTTCTCGCGGCGGATCCGGGAGGGCTTGCCGGGGATTGGCGGGTCCTAAAGCGCACTCCGCAGGGCCAGCCCCCGCTCCACGTCAGTCCACTTTGCCGGAGAGCTCGACGATCCGTCCCTGGCGCAGGACCTGCGCCTTGACGATTGAGTTGGGAGGCAGGCGGTTCACGGCGTCCCGGATCTGGATGAGATCCGCGGAGCTCCGCACGGGGATCCCGTTCACGCTGACGATGATGTCGCCGCCGACCACGAGCGGACGCCCGTCGATGGTGGCGGTCGAATCGCCCCCGCGCAGCCCCATCGCGTCCGTGGGCGAGCCCTTGGCCACGACGGTGACGAGATAGCCGAGCACGCCGGGTGGGCAGTTCAGGATGTCGGCCTGGCGCTCGGTGAGGATCTCGCCCTCGACGCCCGTCCACACCGAGCGCTTCTCGAGGAGAAGCTGCCTCGCGGTGTTCCAGGTAACGACGAAGCCCAGCCCTTCGCTGCCGCCGCCCTTGGAGATGTTGTGACTCACGATGCCGACCACCTCACCCGCCATGTTGAAGAGGGGGCCGCCCGAGTTGCCGGTGTTGATCACCGCGTCGGTCTGGAAGAACTCGGCCAGAGGCATCGAGCGGTAGACGGTGTTGGGCGCCCAGCGCGCGCTGATGTAGCCCACGCTGAGCGAGTAGCTCAGGCCATAGGGCGCCCCCACCACGAGGACCTGGTCGCCCACGCGCACCCGATCGGAGTTGGCGAGCTTCGCCACCTGGGCGCCGTTCGGCACCCGCTCGAGCTGGATCATGGAGAGATCGGCGCCGGGCTCCGAGGCGATGACGCGCGCGGGCACGGATTCCCCCCCGATGACCTCCACCGTGATGGCGTCGGTGGTATTGACGACGTGGGCGGCGGTGACGACTTTGCCGTCCGCGGAGATCAAGACGCCGGAGCCTGTCTCGGAGTAGCCGACCACGCTCCCCCCGGACACCTCGCGCCCCCGCGCGCGGATCACGACCACCGAGGGCGTGACCTGCCGGAATACGTCGCCCACGGTCTGCGCCGGGCTCGGAGCCGGAGTCAGAGCCGCCGCGGTGACGAGGACGAGCACGGCGCCAAGGACCTTCACGCTCGAACCGTCAGGGTAGGGTGCAGCCGCCGAAGATCGAGAACGTGTGGTCGTTGTCCACGATGGCGGCGGCCATGCGCCCGGTATCCTCCGCGATGGTCGCGCTCCAGCCCCGTCCGTTCTCGCCGCCCTGCAGAATCAGCGCCCCGTCGATGTTCGACGCCGCCTTCACCGTGGCCATGCGGTTCCCAGCCTTCACCGTCTTCGCGCCGACGTCGATGCGGAGAAAGGTGATGCTGTGATCGTTGTCGTCGTTGAGATGCCGCTCGCACTTGCCCGAGTCGTCGCACTCCATCACGTTCGCGACCGCGCAGAGAAGCGGCTTGGAGCCGTCATACGGGCCCGCCGCCCCCGCGTGGCCGATCAGCGCGGGCGTGCAGGCGATCAGAAGGAGGGCGCAGAGAACGAGGGGCATGCGTCGATAGGCGCTCATACGTTGCTCTCCTCGGTGTGAGTCGTTTACTGAACCGTGTAACCGCGGCCGGCCATGCAGGAGCCCAGCGCGCGCTGGTAGTTCTGCTGCTGGGCGCCGACCTGCTCAGAGTAAGCGGCCTGCTGGGCCTGCGACTGACGGATCTGGTCGTTCCGCCGCATGGTCCCGAACACCGCGCCGGTGGCCGCGCCGATCGCCGCCCCCTTGCCCGCGTTGCCTCCGATGGCGCCCCCGATGGCGCCGACCGCGGCGCCTCGAGCCGCGCCCCGCCCCGGACCCGTGGTCGGCGCCGGCGCCGGCGGCGGGGCCGACGCGGCCGCCGTGGACGGGTCGAAGCCGGTCTGCTGCACCGCCCACACGTGGCAGTCCGCCCGGTCCTGCTGCTGTTGCTGCTGGCTCTGCCCCTTTTGCGGATAGAAGTACGGCTGCGCCGAGGCGGTCGAGGCGATGAGGCCGGCGGCGAGGACGATCGCGACGGGAAGACGGCGGGCTCGATGTCGTGAAGGCATGAGAGGCTCCTCTGTCTCGGTCGGGAACCGATTGCAGTCGATCGCCGAGACTCTAACCGCACGCCGGTCGGCGCACCATGGGACGTTGGTCCTATAGACCAGGCGAGCGCGGCGAGACGCGAGCGAGTGGATCAGGCGTGCGAGACGCCGAGCGACGCCTTCTGCGTCATCCGGACGAGCTCGGCGACCGAGTCCGCCTCCATCTTCTTCATGACGCGCCCGCGGTGGACCTTGATGGTCTTCTCCGCCGCGCCCAGCTCGACCGCGATCTGCTTATTGAGCATCCCCGCCACCACGAGGTCGAGCACCTCGCGCTCGCGCGCGGTCAGCATGGCGAGCCGCGCTGTCAGCACGTCGCGCTCGGCTTGACGGCCAAGCGCTTCCCGGCTCCGCGCGAGCGCCCGGCGGATCGCGTCGAGCAGCTCCTGGCTCTCCACCGGCTTGCGCAGGAAGTCGAGCGCACCGTCCTTCATGGCCCGCACGCTCATGGGAATGCTGCCGCGCCCGGTGATGAAGATGATGGGAAGGAGCTCCTGGCGCGCCCCCAACGAGGCTTGCAGGTCGAGGCCGCTGAGCCCCGGGAGGCGCACGTCGAGTACGAGGCAGGACGGGCGATCGACGCGCTCGCGGTCGAGAAAGGCCTGGGCGGTGGGGAACGTCTCGACCGCGAGGCCGACCGAGCGCACGAGCCGCGACAAGGCGCGCCGCACCGACTCCTCGTCATCCACGATGTAGACGGTGCCGTCGGCCGTCATCGTCGAGCCATACCTCTCACCCCGACGATTCTAGCGTAGCCCGGGAAGCGAGTGCTTACTTCTGCGCGAGCGCGGTGTCCGCCTGCTGCCAGCTGGAATCCGGATTGAACACTTTCATAGCGCCCACGATCCGCGGCGTGGCCTCGCCGAGATCTTTCTGAAACACCTTGCCATCGTGGCTGACGATGAAGGTCATGACGCCGGAATCACCGTACGCCGCGGGGCGCGCCACCAGGGCGAAGCCGCCGATCATGTAACCGCGCGCCACATAGTCGTAGGCGCCGCCGGGCGCGTCGGGGCCCTGCGCGGTCAGGATGCGGTACACGTAGCCGTGGTAAGGCCGGAGTTGACCCTCGGCCACTCGCTGGCCGGAGTATCCCTCGGCACGGGCGCGCGCCACCAGGTTCCCCAGCGGGCTCGGGCGCTCGCCGGGCTTGGTCGGCCAGTAGAGGCCATCGTGCTTGCCCGGCGAGCTGAGAAATTTCTGAGCGTACTGGAGCATGCCCCCGGGCCCCGATCCGAGCCCGTAGTACTCGCGCTGCGCGTCGACATAGGCGAGGCACACCTGGATCGTGTCCAGCTCGTTGCGCCCCACGCGCCGCGCGAGAATCTCCTCTCGCCCGGCCTGCGTGTCGAACCGCCAGCCCTCGGCGTCCGGCACGATCGGGATCGGCATAGGGAAATCGTCGGAGCCCACGAGGAGCACGACCTTGCCGCCGCCCGCCTCGAGCTTGTGCGCCTGATCGTACTTCTCCACGAAGCGCCGCCACGTCGCCTTGTCCGACACGTTGTCGCCCGAGGCCACGACGTCGGCCGCCTCGGGCCCCAGCATCTTGAGCATCGCGGCGCGGTCGCCCGCGCGCATCGCGTCGACGAAGGCCTTGTAGACCTCCTCCGGCGAGCCGGAGAGGCGCGCGCCCCGCGCGTCCGA